>JBEIFD010000375.1:0-4410 GCA_040382535.1 Merismopediaceae cyanobacterium | reverse complement strand
GCGAACGAAAGATAAGCTAACCTTAAATCGTTTTGCTAAACCTCTTTGAGTATTTTCTTTGTTTTGCCATGCCGTTAGTATTCTTTGTCGTAAATAAGCGTGAATATGCTGCCATATCTCATTAATTTGTTTAAGTTTTTTCATCTTACCATACTTGTAGCGGGTTTGAACGAAATTTGCTGTAATCATTAAAACTTTGGCAATGATCCTGTCATCAAAAAAACAGTGCAAAAAAGTGAGTTGAATCTAGCTACTTTGCGATCGGGAAAACTCTGGATTTATCGACCCACTCAATAATTTACTGGGTCAGGATTTTGATCTATGAAAGAATTTAATTCCTGATAAAACGTCTCCTTTTCTGTTGAATTTAAAAAAGACGCTTCAAAGGAATTTTTTGCCAATTGATAAAGCTCTAGCTTGGTTAAAGCTAATCCTTCTTGACTTGCTTGAAAATTCTCCGTCATATACCCTCCGAAATAGGCAGGATCATCAGAGTTAATCGTAATACATAAACCGTTACCTAATAATTTTTTTAATGTATGCTCTTGCATCGTTTTAAACACACATAATTTAATATTAGAAAGAGGGCAAACCGTTAAGGGAATACGGCTTTTTGCTAAAAACTCTACCAGTGTTTCATCTTCAATACAACGAACACCATGATCAATTCGAGAAACTTTTAATAAATTAATTGCCTCCCAAATATAGCTAGCTGGGCCTTCTTCTCCTGCATGGGCAACGGTTAAAAAGCCTTCATTTCTTGCTCTCTCAAAAACCGCTTGAAATTTACTCGGAGGATGGCCCAACTCGGAAGAATCCAATCCCACTGCAATAATTTTGTCTTTATAGGCGATCGCATTTTCTAGGGTTTGCATGGCCGACTCTACACTTAAATGTCGTAAAAAGCAGAGAATTAAGTGACTAGAAATCCCCAATTGTGATTTTCCGTCCTGTAAAGCCTGATCAATACCTTTGATCACCGTTGCAAACTCAATTCCTCGGTCAGTATGAGTCTGGGGATCAAAAAAGATTTCGGTATGGCGGACATTTTGAGTCGCAATTTTTTCTAAATAACACCAGGTCAAATCATAAAAATCTTCTGCCGTTCTTAACACATTCGCACTGGCATAATAAATATCTAAAAAAGATTGCAAATTCTCAAACTGCTAGGCCGCTTTAATTTCATCAATGGAAGCAAAAGGTAAAGTTAGGCCATTGCGTTGAGCAATTTTAAACATTAACTCTGGCTCTAATGAACCTTCTATATGAATATGCAATTCAGCTTTAGGTAACTGATTAATAAAATTATTCATGTCTAATTTTCAGGCTTAAAAAGTGGGTGTATTACGCGAAATTTTGAGATTAATAATCGATAAAATTAGAATAAATAAAAATAATACTAAACCGATCGCTGAAGCATAGTTAATTTCTAAGTCTTGAAAGGCTTTTTCATAGACATAATAAACAACAGTTTTGGAATGATTTAACGGGCCGCCCTGGGTCATAATATAAACTTCTTCAAACACTTTCATCGCAGAAATTGAAGAAATTACCGCAACTAAAGACAAATAGGGACGCATCAATGGAATCGTAATATCCCAATGTTTCTGCCAACCATCGGAACCATCGATCGCGGCGGCTTCGTATAAATCAACGGGAATTCCCTGTAATCCCGCCAAATAAATGACCATATAATAGCCCAACCCTTTCCAAATCGTCACTAACATCACACTCCAAAGAGCCAAATCGGGACTAGTTAGCCAGGGAATTCCGTCAGTCAATCCCACCAACTTCAGTAATTGATTCAAAATTCCATCGGAGGCATAAAGGGCTTTCCAGGCAATACCCGCAACCACCATCGAAATAATAACAGGCGTGTAATAGGCAATGCGAAACCAACGAATTCCCCGTAATTTTTGATTCACTAAAATCGCTAAACCCAAGGGAACAATCACCAAAATAGGAACAACGCCGATTAAGTATAAAAAGGTATTACGAATGGTTTGCCAAAAAACCTTATCGTTCAATAGTTTCTGAAAATTCTTTAAACCAACCCATTGGGGAGCTTGGGTTAAATCTAGGTCATACTGGGTGAAGCTGAGAGAAAATGCTTGAAATGCGGGATAAAATACGGCTATTCCTAAAACGGCTAAGGCGGGTAGCAGAAATAAATAGGGTGTAATTTGAATGAGGGTTTTATTTTTGAAAGATTGTCCAAGAGTCATAAACAGTAATATCGGCTGATTCGCGTGGTTTTATTTTATATCTATTCTCAAATTGGTCAAGGGTAAACCTGAGATGACCGAGATTATTAGCTAGAAAATAGGCCGCATTCGCTCTAAATATCATTTATATCAAACGGCAAAGATTTTCTCAAATTTATAAACAAAGGGTTTAAACCCTTTACTTGTAGCTCATTCATTTGCAATCTATTTTTGAATAGTGAATTTACTATGCAACAGTCCTATTTTTCCCTAAACTCATTAAAAATATCTCTGATAAGTCTGAGCAGTCTAAAAAAATTATCAATGTTGGAGTATTGACCCAATTTTTAAAATTCCTAAAATGCTGTAAAGTATATTTGAGACATTCAGTTCAATAACTTAAACTATGAGGCATTAAAACAAAGTAATCTGAACAGTCTGGTTAAGACAAATCAAGGTTATTCTGATGTTAATCCCGACCATCTGAGTCTCATCGCTCGTTCGTTTGACAAACTTAGATGAAAAGTCATTCATCTCAACCATCTACAAAGCTTATCTAGGAGTTTCTTATGCCTAAAAATAAACCCAATATTCTTATTCTCTGGGGCGATGACATTGGTCAAAGTAACCTCAGTTGCTACACAGGTGGATTGATGGGTTATATGACCCCCAATATCGATCGCATTGCCAATGAAGGTATCCGTTTTAACCACTACTACGCAGAACAAAGTTGTACCGCAGGTCGGGCGGCGTTTATCACGGGTCAAAGCGTATTTCGTACAGGATTAAGTAAAGTCGGTTTGCCTGGTGCTACCGTCGGTTTTCAAGCTGAAGACCCTAGTATTGCTGAGTTATTGAAACCCTTGGGTTATCGTACAGGGCAATTTGGTAAAAATCATTTCGGCGATCGCGATGAACATTTACCCACCATGCACGGGTTTGATGAATTTTTTGGTAACCTATATCACCTCAATGCCGAAGAAGAACCTGAATTAGCCGATTATCCCAACGCCGAAGAATTTCCTGAATTCCGCAAAAAGTACGGGCCTCGCGGTGTACTGCATTGTTGGGCAGATGGAAACGGTGGTCAACGGATTGAAAACACTGGCCCCTTGACCAAAAAACGGATGGAAACCATTGATGATGAGTTTCTGGTGGATGCAAAACGCTTTATTCGGGAGGCTAATTCTGCCGATGAACCTTTCTTTCTTTGGTTTAACACTAGTCATATGCACTTCCGCACTCACTGCAAACCCGAAAGTAAGGGACAAGCAGGACGTTGGCAGTCAGAATATCACGACACCATGATCGACCACGATAAGCAAATAGGCGAAATGCTCGATTTGCTGGATGAATTGGGTCTAGCGGAAGACACCATTGTGATGTACAGCACCGATAATGGCCCCCACATGAATAGTTGGCCTGATGCGGGTATGACTCCTTTCCGTAATGAGAAAAACTCTAACTGGGAAGGGGCTTATCGTGTTCCTGCGGTAATCCGTTGGCCAGGTAAATTTCCCGCAGGTAAAGTTGTTAATGGTATGGTCAGTCATTTAGATTGGTTGCCCACATTATTAGCGGCGGCAGGAGATACCGAAATCAAGGAAAAATTACTCACAGGTCATCAAGTCGGCAATAAAAACTTCAAAATCCATTTGGACGGCTATAACCAATTGGATTATTTGATGGGAAAAACCGAGAAGAGTGCGCGGAAAGAATTCTTCTACTTCTCTGATGATGGCGATCTAACGGGTTTACGTTACGACAACTGGAAAATTGTTTTCATGGAACAACGGGCAACGGGAACGCTACAAGTTTGGGCTGAACCGTTTACTCCTTTACGAGTTCCAAAAATCTTTAACCTGTTGACTGACCCCTACGAACGAGCCGATATTACTTCAAATACTTATTGGGATTGGATGCTGGATCATGCGTTTATGTTGGTTCCTGCTCAGGCGATCGCGGGGGAATTTTTAGCCACGTTTAAGGAATATCCTCCTCGCCAAAAAGCAGCAAGCTTCAGCCTAGAAAATGTTTTGGAGAAACTCCAAGCAGGAATGCCTAGTAGCTAACTATTGCTGTGGCTCCTGACTAAATTTTGCATTAATGGCGATCGCATTTTTTCTAATTCTAGAAAGCGCGATCGCGTTTTTCCAATGTTAGAGATTACCTGAAATTAAATTTTTGCTTGACATAGTTAAATCCG
>JBEIFD010000374.1:0-4422 GCA_040382535.1 Merismopediaceae cyanobacterium | reverse complement strand
GGGGCAAGCTTTGTGCCAAGGGTTTGATATAGTTGCCATTGTTGATGGTGTGGTAGAGTTTCTATCGTTGCTAATAACATTTCAAAGGAAATATGAATTGCTATCGATGGTACAACTGATTGATCAATATTTTTGATTGATTCGGCGATCGCGGTTTGTGTGGTTATCTGCATTGTAAATTCCCAGTTAAACTTGAATAATTAAAATTGAAAAATAGGATAATTTGAGATGGGGATGATTTTCTAGATCTCGATAAATTTTTTCCTCAGTTGTTGTGGCTTTTTCTACGATCCAAGCGTTTTTTAATAAATTCCGCTTCTGTAACATTTTCCAGACTGTTTCATAAACGGAGCTTACTTTCATTAAAACAATCACTTCTGCCCAATCTAAGACTTTTTCTAATTCTTCAACGTTATAAAGAGCAGGTAAAACAACTAATTTTTGCTGACGAATAGTGAGGGGTATTCCCAAGGAAGCCGCGGCGGCCATTGGGGAACAAACGCCTGGAATTCTGATAATTTGAGCGTCTGGATGTTGTTTTTTTAAAGTTTCAGCTAAATAGGTAAAGGTACTATAAAAACTCACATCTCCTTCACAGGCAAAAACCACGTTTTCACCCTTTTCTAGATAGGGCCAAATTATTTCAGCCGCGACTTGCCAGGCTTTTTCTAATAAAATTTCATCCAAGACATAGGGAAAGTTTAACGGTAATTTTTTTTGTTTTGCTGTTAACCAAGGTTGAATAATTTTTTCAGCAACCCCTATCTGATCAGTCATTCCCGCAGGAAAGGCAATAATGGACGTATTTTGTAATAATTTTAAACCTTTAACTGTTATTAATTCGGGATCGCCCGTTCCCACACTTACCCCGTAGAGAATCCCTAATTGTTGAGTCATTTTTAATTTGTCAAAATTTCAAAAATAAGCTAATACTTAGAAGTTTACTGCTAACTGATTATCAAATATCATGACTCAAACAATTTCTCCTCATTTACTTAGTCCTGTCCAGTTAGGCGATTTATCCTTACCGAATCGGGTTGTTTTGGCTCCTCTGACGCGATCGCGGGCGGGGGAAAGTCGGATTCCCAATGATTTAATGGCCACTTACTATACTCAACGGGCTTCGGCGGGATTGATTATCAGTGAAGCAACGATGATTTCTGCTCAGGCGATCGGCTGGTCAAATTCCCCTGGGATTTATAACGAAGAACAAATTCAGGGCTGGAAAAGCGTTGTAGAAGCCATTCATGCTAAGGGTGGCCATATTTTTCTGCAACTCTGGCACATGGGGCGGGCTTCCCATTCTAGTTTTCAACCCAATAGTGAATTACCCGTTGCGCCTTCGGCGATCGCGATTCAGGGAGATGGTATTCACACACCCATTGGTAAAATGCCCTACGAAGTCCCCCGTGCCTTGGAAACCGATGAAATTCCGAGTATTGTGGAAGATTATCGCAAAGCCGCCGAGGGAGCAAAAAAAGCGGGCTTTGATGGGGTAGAAATTCATGGAGCCAATGGTTATCTGATTGATCAATTTCTCCAGTCTAAAACGAATCAACGCAGCGATCGCTATGGCGGAGAAAAAGAAAGCCGTTTTCAATTTCTCAAGGAAGTCACTGAAGCTGTTTTGACCGTTTGGGATGCCCGACGGGTGGGGGTTCGCCTGTCTCCCAATGGGGTTTTTAATGATATGGGTTCTCCCGATTACCGCGAAGCTTTTCTTTATTATGCCCAACAATTGAATACCTACGGATTGGGTTATTTGCACATCATGGACGGACTGGCTTTTGGTTTTCACGAAGTAGGAACACCGATGACTTTAGCCGAATTTCGGAAAGTTTTTAAACAGACTCTCATGGGCAATTGTGGATACGATCAAGCAATGGCAGAAACCGTGATTCAAGATGGTAAAGCTGATATGATTGCCTTTGGTCGTTCCTACATTAGTAATCCCGATTTAGTCGAACGTTTTGCGAATAATTGGCCCCTCAATCCGATTTCTGATATGGCAACTTGGTATTCCTACGAGCCAGAAGGTTATACGGATTTTCCAACCTATCAGGAATTATCGGCGATCGCTTAGGAAATAGTTGCGATCAGGATAGCCTTGAATTTCCCCCTTAATACCTAAATTATGGGGGATTTTTCGATATTTGTCGTTGTTTAAAAATATGGCTAAATTTCATTTTAAAGCGATCGCGTTCTAAATTTTTAAGTTGCGATCGCAGTTTCTAGACAATTTTAAGGTCTTAGGTTGTCAATAATTCGCTCATGGTTTCGGTGGAAACTAAACGGCGAAAGTCTAAAATTTCAACTAAGATTAATTTATCATTTTGGGAGTAGTGCAAAATAACATCTCCTTCGTTTTCGGCATAGGCGATCGCTTCATTAGAGAGTTCAATTAAGAGAGCATCAACATCTTTGCTATAGCTAATTTTTTTCATTGCAACACATTTAAAATTGGTAGGGGTTTGGCTTCCAAATCTATAGGCGATCGCACTTAGAGACTAAGCCCCTACATTAAATTAAAAGAGATTATCAAAACAAGATTTTAGTATAAGGATTCGGCATATTCAGAAAGTCCTATATTGGCTATTTTCTGATCTGTGTCAGCAAATGCTTGGTAAAAGTAAACAAATTAGCTAAAGTCAGAAGCCTGAATCAAAGGTAATAATTGACAGTAATTATCCATTGTCAATTATTCATTGTCCATTATCAATTAAACCAAGTTGTTGTTTTAAAGCTTCGGGGACATTTTTAGCGGTATCCAAACCCCTCACACCGTTCCAATTTGTTCCGTGATTCCAGTAAATAGCCTCTAAGTAGGCGTTACTGAGGTCGGCGGAACTGAGGTCGGCGTTACTGAGGTCGGCGGAACTGAGGTCGGCGGAACTGAGGTCGGCGGAACTGAGGTCGGCGGAACTGAGGTCGGCGGAACTGAGGTCGGCGGAACTGAGGTCGGCGGAACTGAGGTCGGCGTTACTGAGGTCGGCGTGTCTGAGGTCGGCGTGTCTGAGGTCGGCGTGTCTGAGGTCGGCGTGTCTGAGGTCGGCGGAACTGAGGATGGCGAAACTGAGGTCGGCGGAACTGAGGTCAGCGTTACTGAGAAAACCTTTTAAGTTTCCCCAAAAAGTAAAGGCTCCCAAACACTCGCTGTAGCCCATAATTTTCAGTAAACGTTCTTCTTCAAACTCTTCAGTATTGTCAGGATTACCGCAGGGATAAAAGTGAATTTTTTCCTTTAAATCTGCTTGACTTTGGGCATAGGTATTAATTAACAACAATAACATCAGAATATTTAAGCCTGTATAAATATCGGCCTGTCGCTGTCCCAAAGGTATCTGATATTGTTGCAATTGTACCGCTTTATTCAACGGCAGAATAGTTGTTGAAGATTCTAAAGCCTCAATAAATTCCCCCTGACTCCAACGCCAATAAAAAGCATAGAGACGTTCAAAAAGACTGACCCAATCTGTTGCGGTAAAAGTATTATTGTTTTCCAGATAATCGCTTGGCTTTCCCAATTTCAGTAAGGGCATTAAATAGCCCAAAATTTCCTTTGTTAGCAAGTCATAGCCCAACAAATCATAAATTTCCCAATCGAGGTCAGCATCTTTAATCGCATAGTTAACCTGACGTTTGGCACTTTTTTCTGTCCACAACCAAAAACTTTCGGCTAACCGTTCGGCCATCAAAAATTCCCCAAAACTTTTATGGAAAAATTCCACCGAATTATCCAGACCCGTTGCCGCCTTCAAATAAAACGCCGCTAGAGCATTTTTCAAAGGGTCTTTTTCCTGATTCTTTTTGGCCTCATCAATCAGTTTTTTGGCCGCTTCATGGCCCCTATCTACTAAACGTTTTTCGATCATGCTCACCAGAGCTTGTTCCGTTCCTGTTTGAGTAATGCAAAGACCCGTTTCTGCCAAAATACTGCGTAAATCCTCCGTATCACAGCCCGTTAGATCAAAATTTAAACGCTTTTCACGCTGTTTCGTTAAAACCCAGACGATCACCGCCCGATAAATTTTCACCTTGACCAAATCCCCATCCCCCGATCGCAAGGTTTCCAGATCGAGGTGTTTGTCTCGGTGCATCGCTGCCAATAAATAGAGCAAAAGCGGTTCTCGTGCTAATGCTTGCACTTGTTCGGGACAATTTTCATCGCTTAAAAAAACTTGAAAAGCTTGGGCTTCCGTCTCTCCCACTAACTTGGCCCAATTTGACCGCCATTGAGCTTGAATATCGTCATCCATCAGAGCAATATTCACCCATTGCAAATTGGGAGCATTCCAGTTTGGAACTAAGCATAAATACTCAAGCAAGATGAATTGTTAAGATAAGCACAACGAAGTCGGAGAATCTGAGAGACATTTTCCCGTTTCCAGAGCGCACCACTAATCTTGACCCTAGCACCAATCT
>JBEIFD010000373.1:0-4428 GCA_040382535.1 Merismopediaceae cyanobacterium | reverse complement strand
GCTTTGGAATTGCCAGAAACCGTTAAAGACTTACGAGTTTTTGAAGAAGAATTGCTAGTTTCAGGAGATCTTATTTATTCTAGAGCAGCACATGAAATGGACTTGTACGCTCATGAAGTTACGGTGGGCGTTGATTGGCGTGTTGTTGCTCTACCGATAATTCAAGAACCATCAAAGGATGAACCACTTCTTATCTTCAAGACTTGGCTTGCACAAATGATCATTTTATCGCCAATTCCTAGCTTAATAACAGGAGAATCTACAGGCGAAACGTTAGAGCCAAAACGAGACGGTTCAAACTTTGCAGAGTGGGTGTCTGGATTATTGAGTCGCTATCCTGCCGCCTATTCCCAGATTGATAAATATCTTCGAGAAGTAATGCCTGATATTCAGGATTTTTTGAATGAGCAAATCGGCAGAAATGCAAAAAGTATGATTGTTCGTTTTGAATCCAATAATGCAACTCTAAGTGTTGATTTTGAAGATTTATCTGATGGAGAAAAATGCTTTTTTCTTTGTGCTGTTGTTCTAGCGGCTAATAAATATTATGGGCCACTTTTTTGTTTCTGGGATGAACCTGATAATTATCTTTCTCTGTCAGAAGTTGGACATTTTGTAACTACACTAAGACGTTCTTTTAAAAATAGTGGTCAACTTTTAGTAACATCCCATAACGACGAAGCAATTCGCCGATTTTCTGACGAAAATACTTTTATACTAGATCGTAAAAGTCATTTAGAACCTACCTTGATAAGATTGTTGAGTGATATTCCTGTTCAAGGCGATCTAATTAATAATTTAATAATTGGCGATATTAAATTATGAGGGTAAATAGTTTTAAGGCGCACATTCTTATATTGCCTGAAGATGACGCAAATCGCCAAATTTTTATCGGATTTCTTGATAATTCTCGCATTAATTCCAATAATTTCCAGATTCTGCCAATTGCTAATGGTTGGAAAAAAGCGATGGAGCAATTACTCAACAATGAAATTCCGAAAATGCGAAATTTTTCTGAGAGAAGGATAATTTTATTAATTGATTTTGATAGGCGCGAGGATCGTTTTTTCTTAATTATGGAGCAAGTTCCAGAAGAATTTAAAGATAGAGTTTTTGTCATTGGAGTAAAATCTAATCCAGAAAGTTTAAGAAGAAGTACAAATAAAAGTTTTGAGAAAATTGGAGAAAAACTTGCACAAGATTGCGTCGATAACATAAATGATCTATGGAATCATGATTTACTTAAACATAACGAAACTGAATTAGAGCGTATGAGAAAAAGTATCAGACCATTTTTATTTAGCTAGAGCTTTTACAACCGCAATCATTGATCAAATAGCTCAAGGGTTTTCTGTGGGATTGCAATCGCACTTTTCAATATAAAAATCGTGAATCTCTAATACGGCGATATTACACAATTAATCACGGAGCGTTTCATTTTGGTATGATTTTAAAATGATAAAAAAGCCTGCGGGATGGCAAGTTGGACTCATTTTAGCGATCGGGGTTTTAATGACTTCGACTTCCGCTATTTTTATTCGCCTGTCCTTGGTGATCGCGAATCATTCGGGAATTGCCTTTAGTATCTTTCTCGCGGCGGCTCGGTTGATCGTTACAGCTATCCTGTTAATCCCTAGTTGGCGTAATTTTAAAGCAAAAACCTATTCACCCCAAGCCTATTATTACGCGATCGCAGCCGGAATTTGTCTAGCCTTTCATTTTGCAACTTGGATTAGTTCCCTTTCCTTTACCTCGATCGCGGCGGCAACGACCTTAGTGACCATTAATCCCATTTGGGTTGCCCTCCTCTGCTGGCTCTGGTGGGGAGAAAAACCCCATCGTTGGGTCATCACAGGAATTATCATTGCCCTATTGGGCGGCCTATTGATTGCCTTCGGTGACTCGAATGCCAGTCAAAATCACAGTAATCCCCTATTAGGAGATACCCTAGCTCTGTTGGGTTCCTTAATGGCTAGTTTATACTTACTTTTCGGAAGAGAAGCCCAAAAACAAGGTCTAGGAATTGGTCAATATATTCTCATCGCCTACACCGCCGCCGCTCTTTGCTTGTTGCCTCTGCCCCTATTTTCTGCCAGGGGTTATTGGGATTACCCACCCCTGGTTTATCTCTACATTGTTTTAATGGCCATATTTCCCCAAATTATTGGTCATACCAGTATTAATTGGTCAATTAATTGGATTTCTCCTACTATTGTGACCCTGGCGATTTTATTTGAACCGTTGGGGTCGAGTTTTTTAGGTTGGCTGATTTTTCAGGAAATTCCTCCTTTAACGGTTCTAGGGGGAGGATTAATTTTATTATTAGGAGTAGCGATCGCCGCGATCGGTGACAACAAGCATCAAAAAACGGGTTCAACTTGAGATGAAAAAATTATTAGTAACAGGCGTAAGCGGATTTTTAGGTTGGAATCTAAGCAAATTAGCCCGACAAGATTGGCAGATTTACGGAACCTATTTTAGCCACGCTTTGGAAATGACTGGAATTAATTTATGTAAAATTGATTTAACAGATTTCCTAGCGGTAAAAAAATTATTTTTAGAAATAAAACCCGATGCTGTCATTCATTTAGCAGCCCAATCCCAACCCAATTTTTGTCAAAAAAATCCAGAATTATCTTACCAAGTTAATGTCACCAGTACGGTTAATCTCGCCAAATTATCTGCCGAATTTCAGATTCCTTTTTTATTCACGTCCACCGATCTAGTCTTTGATGGAACTAAGCCACCTTATCAAGAAAGCGATCGCGTTTCACCGATTAATCTTTATGGAGAACACAAAGCTCAGGCAGAACAGGAAATTTTAAAAGTGTATCTCGAAAGTATTATTTGCCGAATGCCGTTAATGTTTGGCATACCTTCCCCCTGTTCTCAAAGCTTTATTCAACCCTTTATTCAAATCCTCAAAGCAGGTCAACCCTTAAGTCTATTTGAAGATGAAATGCGATCGCCTGTGAGTGGAAAAACCGCATCCGAGGGAATTTTATTAGCTTTAGAAAAATGTCGAGGAGAAATCATCCATTTAGGCGGAAAAGAATCCATCTCTCGTTATCAATTTGGGTTATTAATGGCCGAAAAATTAGGCTTACCGACAGACAAAATTACTGCCTGTTTACAAGCGGATGTCCCCATGGCCGCCCCGCGTCCCAAAAATGTTTCTCTTAATAGCACCAAAGCCTATGGTTTAGGTTACAATCCGCCGAGTTTAAGAGAAGAATTTGATTATTTGAAACAATATTTAGTTTAATGCCAATTTAAACTGAAAACGTTGCCGATATTTTTAAGAAAATCCTGTAGGGGCGTAAGGCTTACGCCCAATAAAATATTCTAACTACGCTAAACTCCATTTAATTTAGTTTAATTTTGGCGTTAAAGCTCAGATTTTAAACATTTCCAAAGGTTTCTTGTAAAATTTCATCATTATCATCAGCAATAGTTGCGACAAGAGTAATGGCCCGCGAAATTTCTCCAGGAGATAAATCAGCAACCGCCCGTTGTAAAACCACCACCACTGCGTCATTCATGATGGCAAAACGGGTTTCTAAGGTTTCTGACCAATTCATGGTTAATAACTTTCGGGTTAATCCCGCTTCATCTTTGACAGGAAAGGTTAGCACACTGGCCCAAACGGTAAAAAGATCTTCGTCCGTTTCTCCCGTTAATTGCACAAAAACTTCGACACTGCCGTACTGAAACTTCCAGAGATAGCCCTGTTCGTTTTCGTGAACCATTGCGCTTTCATTTTGAGCCATGCTAGCAATGACCGTTTCGATCACCGACTGATAGCTCTGGGGAATAAGGTTTTGGATAGTTTCTTCAACGGCTTCGGGGGTTTGAGTTGCGGGGGTTTGGGTCTCGGCTGTCATAGTAAAAAAAGAGATTTAATGATTAAGATAATCTTTGATACATGCTGTTAAATACTACACTAAAAAAGGGATATTAAAGAAACACCCCTAAAAGCTTTATACAGTAAGGATTTAAACTAAACTAGCCAATCATTCATAATAACCTTAGCATCATGCCAAGTAAAATGAAATGAAACAGAATGAGTTTTTTCAAAACCAGCAACACAATCAATCACAATAAGGAAATAAGTGCCTAAATCATCAGAAAAAACACAAAAAGCAATTTTTTGAGATTTTGGATTATAACCCTGAAAAGAATCAAGCTTAGATTTTCTAGACATAAAACTAATCCTCTAAAGGAATATAAACAAAATCATCTATATGCAAATAATCAGTATGAGAAACATTCAAAAACTGAGGCAAATAAAATTCAAGGCACAAAAGAGAATTATCATCAAGATCAGGAGTTCTTGACAGCAATTCTAAATTTGAAAAATCAGGAGGAATTAGCGGGGAGCAGAGGGTCAAATTGCTCAAGCATAAAATCAAGAAGGTGTTGCCAGTG
>JBEIFD010000372.1:0-4428 GCA_040382535.1 Merismopediaceae cyanobacterium | reverse complement strand
GCTAACATGACACCGACAACCCAGGTTAATTCACGGGGTTTTTTGAAGCCACCCGTTAAATAAACGCGGAAAACGTGCAGGATCATCATCAGTACCATCATGCTGGCAGACCAACGATGAATAGAACGGATCAGCCAACCAAAGTTAACTTCGTTCATGATGTATTGAACGGACGTAAAAGCTTCGGCAACGGTGGGTTTGTAATAAAAGGTCATCGCAAACCCAGTCGCGAACTGGATCAAAAAGCAAGTTAGGGTAATTCCACCCAGGCAGTAGAAAATATTGACATGGGGCGGAACGTACTTGCTGGCAATGTCATCGGAAATCGCTTGGACTTCTAGACGCTCATTGAACCATTGGAATAATTTTGATTCGGTGACTTCTTTAGAAAACATTGAAGCTATACTTCTTGTAAGGATTGTGGGTAATTTCGGAGGTGACTCTATCCAGAGTCGGAATTGCAGTATGTATTAAGCGTACTATGCCAGGCTCACCTATAGATAGACACCGCTATTTATGAGTGAGTTGAACGATACTATTAAAAAATGTAACACAGCTTTAAGGTTCAAAGCTAGGCTGTCTAATGTGTTGTTTTATTTTCGGGTGAATAGAGAATTAGGGTGGTTGCGATCGCTTTTTGCTTGATCGATTTTTATGATTCCTCGAATGGCTTCAACTGTTATTTACTCAGACTGAGACTCAGGGAGTAATTTAGGCTCAAATAACTGGGAAGGAACAAAACGAAAGCCACTTTGATCTTCTTGGCGAATTAATAATCCTTGTTCTTCCATAGATTTAAGTTGGGGTAGGAGTGCAACAAAGGTTACAGCGTCAAGTTTATCTAAAGTTTGATCAGAAATATTTTCACTAATTCCACCCGCTTGATGAGCAACATATAACAGATGACGAAACTGAGGACTTAAAGCATAAGTAAAGTCTTTTTGAAGGATTTGCCAAATTGAATTAAAAGCAGCTTCATCAACAATTTCATATCCGTCCGAAGCAGCTTGACGTAATACTTTTTCACAGATAGTATTAAGTTGTCGAGGAACTCCTTGAGCATAACCTGTAATTAAATTAATTACTGCCTCTGTGAAAGGATGGGGATCAATTCGTTGCTCCTTTCTGGCACTATTAAGATAATTAATCGCAATGTGGCGTAAATCATCAGGACTCATGGGGTCAAGGGGAATATCTTCAGAAAAGATACCAAGAGCTTTTAAGGTTGCTTCTTGAAGATCAGTAAAACCTCTTCCTGTCATGATAAACCCTCTATGTTTTCCCATCCGAAATAAGTCTAAACTACTTTCTAAAATAGTCTGTACAACAATGGGATCTTTTTTGTCAAAATCATCAATTGCAATAACAATACGGGAATGGGTTTCTTCGGCTTTATTCAATAAACGAATCAGTAACGGATAGGGATCAGCATTTGCAGTGGGAGTCAGTTGATTAGCGGGTGATTCTTGTTTTCTTCCAATGGATACTATTCCTAATTTAACTTGTCCTTCAGTAGTCGTTTTATTTCGTTGTATGGAATACCCTAAAAGTGTGTTAGCAATGTCTCTTGATTCTTCATCAATATCTGCTAAACTATCAGCTACAGCTAATAATAAAGCACGATAAAATTCTGTGGAACTTTCTCCAGGAATACTGCTAAGATAAAGCACTAGCATTTTTTCATTTAATTCGGCGACTTCTTGTTGTAACTGATTAATTAAGTTAAAAATTAAGGCAGTTTTACCAATACCCCAAGGCCCTCTTAATAGGATATTGCGTCCTTCATAAAGTGTCGGAATGACGATATCTAAAACTTGATCTCGTCCATAAAAAATCTTTGCTAATTTTTCGGGATCATCGGGGGGAGTTGGTCGAAAGGGATTTTCTGTAAGTCCCCATTTTTTGAGAGTTGATTGATAACGGCTGAGTCTTGACATTTTACGCTGATTGTAGAATTTTTAGTAAATGATTAATTTCGTCTAATCGTTCTGTATTGTTGTTTTCTTGATAATATTCTTGTGCCTCTTTTAAATGACTACAAGCTTGAGGAATCTTGCCAATCTGTATTTCTAAATTACCCAATGCGCTTATAACAGAAGCCACATTATCTTGGTCTCCTAAACGACGAAATAGGCGCAAAGAATCTTTAAAATAAAGTCTTGCTTGTTCTAGTCTACCAGTCCGATGATAAAGACGGGCAAGTTCCAATAAAATTGGGGCTAAACTGCTGATATCTTTTTGTTTTTGATAACTTTGTTGACAGTTTTCTAAGTGTTCAATGGCTTCTGTATAATATCCTCCCTCAAATAAAGCTTTACCTAACTGATAGGAGTAATTAAAATATAATTCTTGGTTTTCTGTTTTTTCAATAATTTCTCTGGCTTGTTTATAAACTGCGATCGCTTGTTGAATATCTTCTAGTTTGCCGAGAAGTTTAAACCGCTCTCTGAAAGTATTTGCTAAATTATATTGTGTTTCTGCCCAATCTTCAGGAAAAGCTTCACAGGTATAAATTTGTAAAGCATTTTGGTGACAGGTAATCGCATTTTCGATATTCTCTGCTTTATTTCCTCTAATACGTTTACTGTAAGCATTACCTAGATTATTTTGAGTAGTTGCCCAATCAATGGGAAAAGCATTAAAAGTACGAATTTTTAAGGATTCTTGATAACAAAAAATCGCCATTTCTATATTCTCTGCTATATCTCCTTTGATTCTGTTCCTGTAAGCAGCCCCCAGATTATTTTGTGTCGTTGCCCAATCTTCAGGAAAAGCATCACAGGTTCTTATTTCTAATGATAGGCTTAAAGCTGTGATCGCTAACTCTAGATTTTCTGCTCTTTCCCCTTTGATGCGATCTAAATAAGCTATCCCCAGATTGTTTTGTGACCTTGCCCACTCGTAAGGAAAAGCTTCACGGATATAAACTTCTAAAGACAGGTTTAAAGCTGTGATCGCTAACTCTAGATTATCTGCTCTTTCCCCTCTGATTCGAGATCTATAAGCTTCTCCTAGATTATTTTGTGAGTTTGCCCATTCATGCGGAAAAGCTTCACGGATATAGACTTCTAAAGAAAGCTTATAAGCAGTGATAGCTAACTCTAGATTATCTGCCTTTGCCCCTTTGATGCGATCTCCATACGCATTCCCCAGATTATTTTGTGAGCCTGCCCATTCATACGGAAAAATATCACGAGTATAGACTTCTAAAGAAAGTTTATAAGCAGTGATAGCTAACTCTAGATTTTCTAGCCTTTCGCCTCTGATGCGATATAGATAAGCATTCCCCAGATTGTTTTGCGTCATTGCCCAATCTTCAGGAAAAGCTTCACGGGTATATACTTCTAAGACGGTTTGATATCCTGTAATAGCAATTTCCAGATTATTAGCCCGACTTCCCAAGGGAAACTGTGCAATCTTATTAGATAAATTGTGAATTCCCCCCGCAATATCTGCCACATCTTCTACATTCCCTTGAGAAAACGCATTTCTAGTCCATTGTTGAAACATTTGGCCAAAAGTATCATCTAACAGATGTTGACCTCGTTGTAGGATAGGATAAACCACCGCAGGATAACTATTACTGTCATATTCTGCTTGTAATACTTCTAATAAAAACGCCTGATATCCCTCTATACTTTCCGCTTGAGGGTTGAGATATTGACCCAACTGTTGCGCCATATTCCTTAACCGAGCCGCAGGATTATTATTTCCTTGTTCTTCTAACCCTGTTGCATAGTTTTCCATCACCTGCAAAAATTCGGGATCAATCAATTCCTGATTTGCTTGCAGAATATTATTGATTTCCTCACCATCGGCACAAGTGAGCAACTGTTCTATTAAATTAATATAAGCTTGGGCGCGTTTTTCGTCCATTGTTTTGATTGTGATTATATTTACGATTGAGGAGCAAAAGGAATAATATAGCGAATAACTGTTCCGAGTAAAGCCGTTCCCAAGATTCCTATTAAAGTCCAAATTTGTGCTTTTTGAGAACCTTTCAATTCTTTTGTATCTTCTTTTACGCTTTCAATATCTTTTTCTAAATTATCGACTTTTTCCTCCAATCTAGCTTGTCCAACTTCTAAATTAGTGAGCCGATTATTAATTATTTCTAACTTTTGCTCCAGTCTGTCAAATCTTTGGTCAAACTTAGTGAGATATTCTTTAAGGTCTTGTTCAATAGTCACTGGCATCTGATAATTCTCCTAATAATAATGGTTGTCAATATCATTGTATATCTTGTTTTAAGGAGGTGACCAGCCATTTTGCCAAGCTCTGACGATCTTCTGTAGCCGAATTAACGATTCGGTAAATGTAGATACAGTAAGATTAACTGAATATTTTCTGTTATTCAATAAAACCGCCTTAACAAAAAACTAATGACTGTTTTCAAGTTGCGATCGCTAATTCTAGATTATCTGTTCT
>JBEIFD010000371.1:0-4446 GCA_040382535.1 Merismopediaceae cyanobacterium | reverse complement strand
TTGGTCAAACCTGCCGCCGCCCAATTGTTTCGGGAACAGGGTATTGATGTTCACCATACCGCCTTGCGAGTTGATGCTCAGGATAGCCAGGGTTCCTTGGAAATAGACATTTTGGTTGAAAATACCAATGAAGTTGTGGCGATCGAAGTCAAATCTCATTTAGAAGTCCGCGATGTCAAGTGATTTTTACAGACCCTAGAACGTTTTAAAATAGCTTTTCCCAAATATCAAGAGTACAAACTCTATGGAGCCGTAGCAGGAATTAAAATAGACGAACGGTCTGATGTTTTTGCAACTCAGGAAGGACTCTTTTTAATTGAACCAGCAGGCGATTCGGTAATTATTGCTAATAGCGAAAAGGTTAAGCCGAGAATTTGGTAATTTCTTCTCTTCTTCAACAATCATCATGTTTAATTTGCGATCGCCTCTTCCCAGTTAAGAAAAAATGTGATCGCACTTCATCATAGAAAGCGATCGCAGTAATTCGACAAATAGGTTATTATTTCTCATAGTTGGGTTAAGAAATGCAACCAAACTTACAAGATCAGCGATAATACTAATTAACCGATGAGTCCCCTTGAACAATATCTACAAGAGCTAAGAGATATTCGCGCCACAGGAGCCGCCGTAAAGGAAACATCTTATTACGCGCCCCTCGCTAATTTCCTCAACGAGATCGGCTCAACTCTTAAGCCCAAGGTTCGCTGTTTAATGCAGTTAAAAAACTTGGGGGCAGGAATGCCCGACGGTGGCTTATTTACCGCACGACAGTTTCAGCGAGCTTTGGATGATCGCCCTAATGATCCGCAAAATCCAGAGCGGGGGGTCATTGAAGTCAAGGGAACAGGGGATGATGCTTGGGTGACAGCTAGTAGCCAACAAGTTTCTAAATATTGGGATAAATATCGTCAGGTTTTAGTCACAAATTACCGCGATTTTGTGTTAATTGGCCAAGATAAAAATGGGCAACCCATCACCATAGAAACCTATCGTCTTGCGAATAGTGAAAAGGAATTTTGGCAAAAAATCCAGAAGCCTCGCATCTTTGCTCAGGAACAGGAGGAACAACTCACTGAGTATTTAAAACGGGTTATGCTCCAACAGGCGGCGATCGCCACACCGCAGGATTTAGCCTGGTTTTTAGCTTCCTATGCTAAGGATGCCCGCGCCCGTATTGAAAAATTTGATTTACCTGCATTGCAAACCATTCGGACAGGATTAGAAGGGGCTTTAGGAATTACTTTTACTGCCCAAAAAGGAGAGCATTTTTTTAAATCTACTTTAATTCAAACCTTATTTTATGGTGTATTTTCAGCCTGGGTATTATGGCATAAACAGGGAGCAAATAATGAATATTTTGACTGGAAAACAGCCGCTTGGTCGCTCCATGTACCGATGGTCAAAGCTTTATTTGAAAAGGTAGCAACGCCTAGTCATTTAGGGCGTTTAGATTTAGTGGAAGTCTTGGACTGGACGGGAGAAGCTTTAAATCGTGTAGATCGAGTATCCTTTTTCGCCCAATTTGATGAAGGTTTAGCAGTTCAATATTTCTATGAGCCGTTTTTAGAAGCCTTTGATCCACAACTGCGCAAGGATTTAGGGGTTTGGTACACACCACCCGAAATTGTTAAATATATGGTTGCCCGTGTGGATACGGTGTTAAAAAAAGAGTTAGGGATTACGGCAGGATTAGCAGATGAAAATGTTTATATTCTCGATCCTTGTTGTGGGACGGGTGCTTTTTTAGTCGAAGTTTTAAAGTCTATCCATCAAACATTATCGGCGAATGGAGAGGATGCACTCACGGGTTCCGCATTAAAAGAAGCGGCCAAAAATCGAGTTTTTGGGTTTGAAATTTTAACGGCTCCGTTTGTGGTAGCTCATTTACAATTAGGGGTACTTTTGCAAAATTTTGGTGTTCCTTTACAGGATGAAACTGAACGAGTCGGTATTTATTTAACGAATGCGTTAACGGGTTGGCAACCGCCTAATGAGGAGGCTAAAAAACGGATTCAACAATTAGAATTATTATTTCCTGAACTGGAAAAAGAACGTGAAGCCGCCGATGAAGTTAAGCGTGGTAAACCAATTTTAGTGATTTTGGGCAATCCTCCCTATAATGCTTATGCAGGAACATCACCCGCAGAAGAAGAGGGATTAGTAGAAGTTTACAAAGAAGGTTTAATCAAAGATTGGGGCATTAAAAAGTTTAATTTAGATGATTTATATGTGAGATTTTTTCGATTAGCTGAAAGATGTATTTCTGAACATACAACACAAGGAGTTGTGTGCTATGTTTCTAATTATTCTTGGGTTAGTGAACCTTCTTTCGTGGTTTTACGCCAGCATCTCCTGGAATCTTTTGATAAGTTTTGGATCGAAAATATGCACGGAAACCGCAAAATTTCCGAATACGCGCCAGATGGTAAAACCAGTGAGACTATCTTTGCGATTCGGGGATTTTCAGTCGGTATTCAACAAGGTGTGGTTATTTCCCTATGGGTTAAAAATAATCAAAATAATCAAACCCAAGTTTTATTTCAAAATAATATTAATGCAGCTAAAGCAGGAGAGAGGCGACAGCAATTATTAAATACTTTAAATAATCAAGATTTTGATGCTCATTATCAGCCAGCCAATCCTCATCAAAATAATCGTTTCTCTTTTCGACCTTCGGTTATTAAAAATGATTATTTAGAATGGCCAAAATTAACAGATTTATGTGCAATCGATCCATTTCAAGGCTTAGATGAAGATCGCGGCTTTGAACTAATAGATATAGATAAAGATAAGTTAATAACAAGAATGCAGGCTTATTTTAACAAGGCAACAAAATGGGATGATTTAAAATTAATCTGTAAACGATTAACTCAAGATAGCGCAATGTTTATTGCTGAAAAAGCAAGGGAAAAAGTCACTTCCGAAGAGAAATTTTTATCAGAAAGAATACTAAAGTATGACTTAAGAATCTTAGACAAAAGATGGTGCTATTACACTGCCATTAATCCTTTATGGAAAAGACCTAGACCTTCTTTATGGGAACAATTTAATCAAGGAAATAACTTTATTTTAAGTAGAGCCGCAGGGGTTGCTAAACCAGAAGGGATACCTTTTTTCTTTACAAAAAATCTGTTTGCTAGAGATTGCATGAGAGGTCATGCTGTTGGTTTTCCTATCTTTATTTATCCTACATATAAAATCAATAAAAAATCTGATGAATTATTTAACACAAATAAGTTCATTACAAATACAAGCATAAAAGCCAATTTGTCTCCTCATGCTCGCCAGTATTTAACCGATTTACAGTTTGCGAATCTTGATGAAGATGGAGAAACAGCGAGTTTAATTTGGTATCATGCCTTAGCTATTGGTTATTCACCCTTATATTTAACAGAAAATGCTGATGGAATTCGCCAGGATTTTCCGCGTATTCCTTTACCTAAATCTCAAGCATTATTACTAAAGTCTGCTCAGTTAGGTCAACAAGTCGCCCAGCTATTAGATACCGAAAACCCAAGTTTAGTTAATCAATCTTTGGCTAACTTAAAACAAATTGCTGTTATCTCCCATGCAAATAATCAACAATTAAATCCTGACGCAGGAGATTTAACTATTAACGTTGGTTGGGGACATGGTGGAAAACAAGGTGTTACCATGCCTGGCAAAGGTAAGCTAATTGAAAGAGTATTTTCTGATAAAGAATTAACTTACTTCCAGCAAAATTTACAACTTAATTCTGAAAAAGTTAATCAATTATTAGGTAATGTAACCTATGATATTTATCTCAATGAAATAGCCTACTGGAAAAACATTCCTCAACGAATTTGGGACTATACCATTGGCGGTTATCAAGTTATTAAAAAATGGCTGAGTTATCGAGAATTTTCTTTGTTAGGTCGTCCGCTAAAATTAGAAGAAGTCCGCGAGGTTCAAGATATGGCTCGACGTATTACAGCAATCTTACTCTTAGAAACCGAATTAAATGCTAATTATGAAGCTATCAAACAAGCTACTTTTTCTTGGCCTAACTCCTCTCACACTTCAGCCGATGAGTAAGCGATCGCCCTCTTATCAAATTTTTAAAATGTGATCGCCATCATCTTATTGATTACACTTTAAAACAACGATCATTTTGGCTTGTGAAAGTGCGATCAAGTAAATATAGGTTGGGTTGATGAAAGCGCGATCATTTTGGAGTTTGAAAGTGCGATCAAGTAAATGTAGGTTAGGTTGATGAAAGTGTGATCGCTTTGGCTGTTGAGAGTGTGATCGCCGTCATCTTGTTAATTAAACTTTAAAACCGCTTTAGCTTTTAAAAGTGTGATCAGGTAAATGTAGGTTGGGTTGATGAAAGTGCGATCACTTTGACTCTTGAAAGTGCGATCAAGTAAATGTAGGTTAGGTTGATGAAAGTGCGATCATTTTGGAGTTTGAAAGTGCGATCGC
>JBEIFD010000370.1:0-4464 GCA_040382535.1 Merismopediaceae cyanobacterium | reverse complement strand
GACTAATCACTAATCCTAATCCTGTTCCCTCTTGACTTTCTTTGCCACTTTCTGTTTGCAAAAAAGCCTCGAATAACTTGCTTAATTCTTCTTGGGAAATTCCTTTTCCTGTGTCTTTGACAGTGAATTGTAAAAAATGATTTTCTGTTAGTAAAGGCGGATCGTATCTAATACTTAAAATGACTTCACCTTTCTGAGTAAATTTAATAGCATTACTCAATAAATTGAGTAGAATTTGACGTAATTTTATCTCATCGGTGTAAATATAACGAGGTAAATTATCACCACGATCAAAGATTAATTCTAAACCTGCATCAAATGCCCTTAGATATAACATATCTTCCAAATTATCTAATAATTGATCCAGGTCAAAATCTTTTTGATTTAAAGTAGTTTTTCCCGCTTCAATCTTAGAAAAATCAAGAATGTTATTAATTAAGGTTAATAAATATTCTCCACTTCTTTGAATGATTCCTGCAATTTCGTATTGTTCTTTAGGCAAGTTATTCGTGCGTAATATTAATTGAGAAAAGCCAATAACTGCATTTAATGGACTCCGCAATTCATGGCTCATATTGGCAATAAATGAACTTTTAGCTTGATTAGCAATTTCAACTTTTTTCTTCTCAATAACCAACTCTGCTGTGCGTTGTTCTACCCGATTTTCCAATGAATCAAGTATTGTTTTTAATTGATTTGCCATACTATAAAAAGAATCGGCAAACGTGTTTATTTCAGTAATCGCCTGATTATTAAAAATCCGATTAGTCTGATTGTTTTCATATTGCCATTCCCCCTGCGCAATGGCTTTACTGGCCTGACTTAATTGTTTGATGGGTTTTGTAACCCAATGGGTTATGACCAGTCCAAACCCTATAGCAATAACGAGAGTAAAAAAACAAAGTAAGATAGTTATTTTCGTATTGGCATTGATCTCTTCCATAAAATCTGATTCAGGAATAACTGTTACTAATAACCAATTTAAACCGTATTTATCTCGATAAGGTTCCACTTGAGCTAATAGTTTTTTATGAGCTAATGAAGTAGATAAAAAAGTCTTCATTTGAATTTTTGCTAAGTTGCCATAGTCTTGTTTCAGTTGAACGGCGATCGCCTGGGTAACAGGATCTTGACTTTTAGTTCCCGCTAAACGAATGGGCGGTTTAGGTTGTTGACGAATAAAAGGGATTTCGGTCGTAGAAGTCGCGACTAAATCCCCCGAAGGTTCCAGAATAAAGGCTTGTCCAGAGGGTGAAAAATTAAGCTGTTTTAAAAAAGTGCCTAAATCTGCCAAAGCTACTGAGTTTGCTAATATAAACCGTTGTTTTTTCTCTGTATTATAAATAGAAATGCCCATGCTAATACCGAGGGTGGGAATGACACGATAAGGAAAAATGGGTGACCAGCTTGGTTGAGTCTTATTTTTCGCGGACAGATACCAGGGCGTTGTACGGGGATCTACAGTCATCGTATAAATGTTTTTTCTTACCCTACCTTGACGATCCACAAGAGAATAAATCCGTTGGTTTGGGTGACTCAGGGTAATGGTTCCCAAGAGACTCTCTCCTGGTTGCAGTGTTTCTCCCGACAACTTTTCTGCTTGTTTAATTATTTCAGGACTAAAAAAACGAACATAAGAAACTTCTTCTCCTTGCTCATTGGCGATAAAACTATTGGCCACAAATGAGGAGGAGTTAATCTGTTGCCATAGATGTTGCCTGATGGCTTCGGGGTTGTTGATTTTCAGCGTCCCCTGCTCAATGGACTGAGCACCAAAGACCAATGCTTGATGTTGTTCTTGCAGAACCAGATCGAGGCGATCACGGATGCGACCATTGGCCTGATTCATGACCTGATACGCCAAATTATTTACGGCGTTTTGGCCACTGCGATAGGACAAATAGCCAACAAGTCCAACCGCGCCCACAACTTGCAGAACAAAAGGAATGATTAAGACTAATTTCAGAGGAATTTGTCGCATCTTTTAAAAAGTTATTCTAAGTGAATACTCACGCGATCGTGTCCTTGATTTTTTGCCAGATAAAGAGATTGATCGGCTTGGTAATTAAAAACAAAAAGGCGCGTTCAGTCACGCCCCCCACAGCAATGGCGATCAAACAAAAAAATTCGCAATCTTACTATAACTAGATTTGCTACAATAGCTAGAACAGAGATGGCAAATTATGCACATTATTTCACGTAAAGCATTGCGGCAATTTTGGCAAAAGTATCCTGATAGTGAACCTGCGCTGATTCGTTGGTTTAAAATCATGAACTCAACAAGCTTTCAGTCTTTTGACGAATTACGCTCGCTTTTTCCTAGTGCTGATCTGGTAGGTGATCTAATCGTATTTAATATTGGTGGTAATAAATACCGACTAATTACTTCAATTCACTTTAATCATCAGAAAGTTTATATTCGTTACATCTTAACCCATTCAGAATACGACAAAGACAAATGGAAAACCTAACGACACTTCCCTCGGATATCCATACCCACTGGAGTGCGCTTGCACCAGTGCTTACGATTCGCAATGAGGAAGAGTATGAGCAAGCAATCGAGAGATTAAATAATTTAATTGATGAAATTGGTCTAAATAAACAGCACCCTCTTTATAATTTATTTGATACATTGGGGACATTAATTGAGGCTTATGAGACGGAGCATTATTCCATACCTAATTGTAGCGGGAGTGATGTATTGGCTTATTTAATGGAAGAGCATGGGCTAGGTATATCAGATTTGCCTGAAATTGGTACATCAGAAACAATAGAAGCTATTTTAAAGAAGGATCAAGCATTAACCTTAAGTCAAATTCAACAGTTAGCACAACGTTTTAAAGTCCAACCTCAAGTATTTCTAAGTTAGTAAGATTTGTAGGGTAGATTAGCACAATTCCTAACCCACCGAAACCTTATGGCATAGGCAGTGCCTTGTATCGAAATTAACGCATCCTACAAATCGCACTACTGTAGGTTGGGTTAAGGAACGCAACTCAATAAATTAAATGATAATAATGTTAATTAATTTTGGAAGGAAATATTGTTTGTGTGGAGTTGTATATAATATGATATTAGTAAATCTGAAAATTAGACTGAGGATTAATATATAATGACGAATCTTGAGCAAGTGGTGATTAACAAGTTCCGTAATCTTTCTGTCGAAAAGCAAGAAGATGTTTTACAGTTTTTAGATCTCATTCAACAAGATTTCTCTGACAAACCAACGCTTATAGAAGTTACACAAGCGAGGGAGATTCTAGATGGGGCTAGACAGCGAGCGTTAGCTAATCCTCAGAAACCAGCATCGCAGTTATGGGATGATTTTAATCAAATGAAAGATGCTATTGCTGAAGAGTATGAAAGACGTTCAGAAATATCAGGAAATTAATGGAACCTAGCTCAATGCTAAAAGTTGTTTTAGATTCTTCTGTTTTTACTGCGGCTATCCTCAGCAAAAATGCTGAATCTGCACCTAATAAGATTTTACAGAAATGGCAACAGGGCGACTTTACTTTGGTTATTTCTCCTCAACTACAAGAGGAATTAGTTATTGTTCTTTTACGAAAAGGAGTTAGGTTAGAATTGGTAGAGAATTTAGTGACAATTATTGAAACCTTAGCGATCCAAGTTGAAGGGGTTTATGAGGCGACTATTTTAGATAATATAGATCCTGATGATAATATGTTTCTGGCGGCTGCCTATGAAGCCAAGGCTGATTATTTAGTTTCTCTTGACAATCATTTACTATCTTTGAAGTTTTATCATGGTACACAAATTTTAACGCCAGGTTTATTTTTGCGGGCTTCATAGCGTTAACATCTAAATTGTTAACTTGATTTTGCGATCGCACTGTGGAATGGGGGGCTACAAGATAGGCGATCGCACTACAGAACTGTTAGTATATAACGCATAATAATTACAAATTCGTCATAATTGAAAGCAAAAAGGCGCGTTGAGTAACGCACCCTACAGCGATGGCAATCGCACTAAATTAATACCCACGCGATCGCGTCCTTGATCTTTAGCTAGATAAAGAGCTTGATCAGCTTGGTAAATTAAATCCTCTAAGGTATTGTTTGAAGTGGGAATAAGACTGGCAATTCCTAAACTGATAGTAACTCGACTACTTACGCTGGATTGAGCATGGAGAAGATTTAAAGCAGCGATCGCTTTTCTCATAGACTCAGCCACGATGAGGGCTTGTTCAGTATACGTATTCGGTAAAATAGCGACAAATTCTTCACCCCCATAACGTGCTACTAAATCGGTTGCCCGTTGCGGAACTTTTACTAGGCTTCGAGCGACTTGAAGCAAACAATCATCGTAATCGTTCAGAGGGACAAAATCTGATAATCTAAAAGTCATGGAAGAAAAACACCTACTAGAGACAGGCGAAATTGACGAAAATGATTGGGATAAAACTCCAGTCAGCGTCAAAAACTTGGTGTTGAAATTAGTTGG
>JBEIFD010000369.1:0-4486 GCA_040382535.1 Merismopediaceae cyanobacterium | reverse complement strand
ATCTTGATGAATTGCGATCAGGTTCTATTGGAGTCGGATTAATTGAATTAATCATTGCTCAGGAGTCTCAATCCCCTGTCTTGGTTCAACAATTATTACAACGAGCCAGGACAGAAATTTCCAATCCATTGGTAACACGCGGTATCATAGATTTATTAGAAACCGTGTTAGTCTCGAAATTTGCTAAATTAAGTCGTCAGGAGATTCAAACGATGTTTTTACTGAGCGATATCAAACAAACGCGAGTCTATCAAGAAGCAATGGAAGAGGGAGAAACTCGATTACTCCTTCGTTTATTATCTAAGCGGTTTGGTAAAATCAGCGATCGCTCTATTCAAACAATTAACAAACTTTCCTTAGAGCAACTAGAAGATTTAGGGGACGCTCTATTAGACTTTAGCGTAATTACAGACTTAGATAATTGGCTTCAGTCTCATATTAACGAATAAACTGCGATCACAACTCTTGGTTTTCTATCAATCTTTTTCTTGACATTTATTAACTATTATATGAACCAATTCTTTAAGCAAATACTATCCAGTTTAATCGGTACGATCGCGGCTCTTTTATTAATAGTAACCATTGGAGCCAGTGGATTAATTGTATTATTGTTATTATTAAGTCAAGATGGCAGTCCGACCGTAAAAGATAAAACCGTTTTAGTCTTTGATCTCGCCACAAAAATTCGGGATACGGAACCCACCATTACCCTCAGTCAAGCGTTTAGCCAAGAAGAGCAGTCAAGCTTAACCCTTAAACAAGTTCTTAAAAATCTCGATAAAGCCCGTCAAGATCCCCATATTACCGCAATTTTCTTAGATGGTCGCAACTCCAGTGGGGCAAGAGGTTCAGCAACTTCATCGGAAATCAGACAAGCCCTAGAAGCTTTCCAAAAAGCAGGGAAAAAAATTATTGCCTACGGAGTGGATTGGGATGAACGAGATTATTATCTCACCTCGATCGCGGATGAAGTGATTTTAAATCCCATTGGCATGATGGAAATGAACGGTCTGGGGGCGCAACCGTTGTTTTATAAAGGAGCTTTTGAAAAATATGGTATTGGCGTTCAGACGGTACGAGTGGGCAATTATAAATCGGCAGTGGAACCCTATACCCGCGCTAGTTTAAGTCCCGAAAATCGTCAACAATTAGAAACGTTAATCGGTGGCATTTGGCAAAACTTTATTACCAATGTCGCAAGCAGTCGAAAAATTTCACCTACTCAAATTCAGGCGATCGCAGATAATCAGGGACTTTTATCGGCTCAAGAAGCTAAAAATAAGGGATTGATTGATCAAATTGCCTATTGGGACGAAGTATTAGCCAAACTAACGAGTTTATCGGCTAAAGAACAGCAGACCTTTCGACAAATTGATCTGGCTAGTTATAGCGATGTTGCGGTTAAATCCGTTCCTGAAAAAAGTTCTGCGAATAAAATTGCGGTTGTCTATGCTGAAGGGGCGATTGTCAATGGTGATGGAACCTTTGAGACAGTGGGTGGCGATCGCTTTTCGAGGGAATTACGCAAGATTCGCAATGATGATGAGGTGAAAGCCGTTGTTTTGAGAATCAATAGTCCAGGCGGAAGTGCGACGGCATCTGAGATTATTTTACGGGAAATTCAGTTAATTAAAGCCGAAAAACCTGTCATTATCTCAATGGGAGACGTGGCCGCATCGGGGGGTTATTGGATGGCGACGGGGGGACAACATATTTTTGCTGAACCCAATACAATTACGGGATCAATCGGGGTTTTCAGTCTGCTCTTTAATACGGAAAAAATCGGCAATAACTTTGGTTTAACCTGGGATACGGTCAAAACAGCTAAATTAGCAGACCTCAGCACCAGCGTTCGCCCTAAATCGGAACAAGAAATCGCTATCTATCAACAAACTGTCAACAAGATTTATGATCTGTTTCTCGATAAAGTTTCCCAATCCCGAAAAATCCCCAAGGAAAAAGTCGCTGAAATTGCCCAAGGTCGGGTCTGGTTAGGTACGGATGCCCAAAAAATTGGCTTAGTCGATGATCTCGGCGGTTTAAATGCCGCGATCGCCTATGCCGTAGCTCAAACGAATTTGGGTCAAGATTGGGAAGTTGCAGAGTATCCCCAGAAAAAAAGTTTAGAAGCGACTATTTTACGCAAATTGTTTAATATCCAAGCCTTTGCTGAAGTTAATCCCAGCGATCCTTTAACCGTAGAATGGGAAAAATTCAAACAAGAATTAGGCATTTTACAAACCTTTAATGATCCCAAATCAGTCTATGCCCGTTTACCCTTTAATTGGATTTTCAATTAATTCAAGCAAAGGGCGTACGCGATACGCCCCTACAATAAAAACACAGCTTTTTAATGGTAAATCAATCCCAAAAGTCGCTTAATCATCCCATTCTCGAAAAAAGTTTTGCCATTATTGATCAAGAAGTCGGCAAACATCATCTTTCTGACCAGGAATACGCGATCGCCCGTCGGATTATTCATACCACCGCCGATTTTGACTATTTGAATTTATTAACGTTTAGTCCCGATGCGATTCAGTCGGGAATCAGGGCGTTACGTCAAGGGACTCCCATTATTACCGATGTCACCATGATCAAACAAGGGATTGCGACCCTGGTAGGGAAAACCTTTAAAAATCCCATTATTGCCGCTATTGATCTGGCTGAAACCGCAGAACCAGGCAAAACTCGCACGGAAACAGGTTTACTTCGTTGTTTAGCGGAATATCCCCAGGCAATTTACGCGATCGGGAATGCCCCCACAGCATTATTAGCCCTTTGTCAGCAAATCCCCCATTTATCACCTAAACCGCGATTAATTATTGGTGCGACCGTTGGTTTTGTGGCAGTTGTTGAATCAAAAGAAATGTTAGCCCAGGTGAATATTCCCCAAATTCGGGTTGAAGGTCGTAAAGGCGGATCAACAGTGACAGCCGCGATCATTAATGCGTTGTTAATCCTCGCTTGGGAAGAAAATTCCTAATCTTTACCAAAGGGCTGCCCCCACCATTGCCAACATTCTTTGTTAAACGGCGATCGCCACTTGAGAATTAATTCCCGTTCCCATTGTTGAAGAATTTTTTTACTGGGAACCAATTGCCAAAAAGCCGAAACCACTTTTACGTCTAAATTATAACGACGGTGCATTTCAATATATTGCAAAATATAATTCTTACAATCATGGGTTCCTTTCCAACGTTTATTCGCCGTGAGTTTCGTTTCTCCGACATAAAGTAAGAGAGGCAAAGTATTATCCATCACGAAATAGAGACAACCCTGATGATTATTTTCTAAACCAAAAGCCGTTTCTGATTGCCGCCAAAATAAGGATGAATGTAAAGTTAAAGAAAAAGGATTAATTTCATCGGGACTATGCCAAGTATTTTTAGGTAAATCAAAAAGCGTTTGTTGTTGAGTCGCTTTTGTGATTTTAACCTGTTGTTGATAATTCAAAATTCGCTCTTTCCATTGTAGAAGAGCGGTTTTATCCATGAGGAGTTTAGGCGATCGCGGGACAAAATAACTGCCAGAGGCATCAAAAAGACTGAGTTGTTTCACGGGAAAAAGAATTTTTTGGATTGCTAAAAATATGTTTAGTTTAGATTATCGTTGTAAGTTTAATTATTAATGGCTTGCTGAAGAATTATAATTTTTTTACTAAATTCTCCTCTCTCATCTTCATAACCACTAAAATCATTTATTAATATCAATAAAATTTCTTTGAGTTTTGCCAAGGTCTCAGCTTTTAATCTTTTTTGGATATCTTTCCCAATTAAGTAAACACCTGCATCCTGATACCTAATAATACTATCAGCTAACTCGTTACTAAGTTCTTCATAAATACGATTGTCAATACTTACATTATTATAATTTGTTAAAATAAAGTCAATATCTTGCCAGTGTTTCGCTTTTTGGTTATCATTCCAAGCAAAAAATTTTAAAACAATCAAGCTTGGTATATCAACAACGGAAAATTCACGCTCGTCAATGAGTTGAACAGAAGAATTCTCGAATGCCTCTACAAAACCCATGATATTCATTAAATTACCATCTTTCCATTTAATTTGTTGATACGGCTCTCCAATCTCTCCAAAGGGAATAATATCAACTTCTATTCCAGTTTTGATATGAATAAATCTGTGTTGGACTGCTGTGATTTTAAAAAGTTTATCTCCGATGATGCGATCTCGTAGAACTTCGTATTCTGTCCAATTTTTGATGGAAATCGTAATATCCCAATCTCGTGTTGCTCTAGCATTCAGGTCAAATGGAATATCAAAAATGAGTCTTCTTGCACCTGCTCCAATCAAAAGCATGGGATAATTGAATTTATCGATAATCATTTTAAGATCGATTAAAACTTCTTTTTCATTAGAGGAAAGCATAGATTCTGGGCTTAATATATTTATTGAAAATGATGTCTGCTGTTTCTCGCAAACGTTCATCTTTACTCATTATTAATTCAGCGTGAATGAGCAAAGGATCT
>JBEIFD010000368.1:0-4487 GCA_040382535.1 Merismopediaceae cyanobacterium | reverse complement strand
AGCGTGGGTTTTGGTCAAATTGATACCAGATCGCACCTTTTAATAAATGTTCACGGCCAATTACTTCATTTAAACTGCGATAACCGAGATTGGCCAACAGCGATAGCAATTCCTGGGCGATGAAATAGAAGAAATTGACCACATTTTCAGGAACCCCACTAAACCGAGCGCGTAACCGTTCCTGCTGAGTGGCAACTCCGACAGGACAATTATTGGTATGGCAAACCCGCGCCATAATGCAACCTTCGGCGATCATGGCCACCGAACCAAAACCAAATTCCTCGGCTCCCATTAAGGCCGCCATCAACACATCCCAACCCGTTTTCAGACCACCATCAGCCCGTAATAAAACGCGATCGCGGAGTTGATTTTCCACTAACACTCGATGAACTTCCGTGACACCTAATTCCCAGGGAGAACCCGCGTGTTTGATAGAACTCAAGGGTGAAGCTCCTGTTCCGCCGTCATGACCTGAAATTTGGATGATGTCTGCGTTGGCCTTGGCCACTCCTGCCGCGATCGTGCCGATACCGATTTCAGCCACGAGTTTAACGGAAACTTGAGCAACGGGATTAATTTGATGTAAATCAAAGATTAATTGCGCTAAATCTTCAATGGAGTAGATATCATGGTGGGGAGGCGGAGAAATGAGCGTTACACCTGCCTTTGAACGGCGTAACATGGCAATATAGGAACTCACTTTCGGGCCTGGCAATTGTCCTCCTTCCCCAGGTTTTGCCCCTTGGGCCATCTTAATTTCTAACTGCTGTCCACTCATCAAATATTCAGGCGTAACCCCAAAGCGTCCCGATGCGATTTGTTTAATGGCAGAGTTGGCCGTGTCTCCATTGCGTAATCCTTTTAAATGGGGCAAAGTTGCCGAATTTCCTTCGCTATCCACATCATCTAAAGTTAAATAACGAACAGGATCTTCTCCCCCTTCCCCTGAGTTTGATTTGGCTCCCAATCGATTCATCGCGATCGCAAGGGTTTCATGGGCTTCACGGGACAATGCACCGAGGGACATTCCACCTGTACAAAAGCGTTTGACAATACTTTCGACGGATTCGACTTCTTCCAGGGGAATGGAGTCACGGTCAGAATTTAGATCCAACAAATCGCGTAAAGCCGTTACAGGACGACCTTCTAGATGCTTGCGATAAACTTCATAGTGGTTATAAGCTTCTTCGTTGCCTCCCTTATCAAGGGGGGTTAGGGGGGATCGAAACGTCTGAACAGCCTTATGTAAAGCCTTGGACATTGCGGGAGAATTCATGTGATATTCCCCACTGGGACGGTAATTCACAAAACCGTAGTTTTCTAGTTTTTTACTCGTCAAACTAGGGAAAGCCTTGGCATGGAAGGTCATCACCTCTTGAGAAACTTCTGACAGATTTAAGCCGCCGACTCGACTGGTGGTTCCTGCAAAGGCTAATTCCACTAATTCAGCCCCTAGACCGATCGCCTCAAAAATTTGCGCTCCATGATAGGAAGCCAACAGAGAAATCCCCATTTTGGATAGAATTTTCAGTAAACCCGCTTCCACTGATTTACGGTAGTTCACCAGGGCTTTGGGTAGGGCAATTTTATCAATTTTGCCATTTTCCATCAAGTTCTGCGTTCTGGGATCATGCCACCACTGACGCACCGATTCCAACGCCAAATAGGGACAAATCGCTGATGCACCGTAACCAATCAAACAAGCAAAATGATGGGTACTCCAACACTGGGCGGTATCGACCACTAAAGAAGCTTGTAAACGTAATCCTTCCCGAATCAGGTGATGATGGACGGCTCCTACTGCTAAAAGAGGCGGAATAAAACTAGAATTTTCGCTTAGCGTTTGATTATGGGGGCGATCGCTTAAAATCAAAATTTTCGCGCCAGATTTAACGGCTTCTGTGGCTGTTTGAACTAAATTTGCTAGGGCTTTCTCTAATCCATCGGGGCCAGCCATAATATCAAATAACGTTGAAAGCTCGGTGCAATCTAACTCAGACGATTTAACTTCCGCTAACTCTAATTCATTGAGAAAGGGACTCTCTAAGCGTAATAACTTTGCTGATTCAGGCTTGGGTTCTAATAATTTCCCCCGTTCTCCCAAGGACATATTGAGAGACATCACCAGACTTTCCCGTAAAGGATCAATGGGAGGATTGGTGACCTGAGCAAAGCGTTGTTTAAAGTAGTCGTAGAGCAATCGCGGTTTAGTGGAAAGGATCGCCAGAGGGGTGTCATCCCCCATACAAAAAGTCGGCTCTTTCCCCTGGCTTGCCATCGAAATAATTACCATTTCCAGATCTTCTGCGGTGCAACCAAAGGCTGTTTGTTGCTGTAAAACTGTCTCTGGATTCTCAAACAAAGTTTCTTCAGAAAAAAGTTCCGAACGAATACCCTGACGATGACCTGCAATCCATTCGCCGTAGGGATGTTTTTTCGCAATCCGCTCTTTAATATCCCAATTTTTGAGAATTTCCTGTTTTTGTAAATCTACGGCGATCATTTGACCTGGAGCCAAACGACCTTTTTCAATAATTTCTGCTTCGGGGAGATCGACCACTCCTGCTTCCGAGGAAACTACAATATAACCGTCTTTGGTGATGCTATAACGAGCAGGACGTAGCCCATTGCGGTCTAAGCCTGCCCCAACGGTTTTTCCATCACTAAAGACTAAAAGTGCAGGCCCATCCCAGGGTTCTTGGAAACCACTGTAATATTCATAAAAGTCAACAATTTCGGGATGATCTTTGAGGTCGGGTTGATTTTGGTAGGCTTCTGGCACGAGAATCATCGCTGCTTCTAGGGGACTACGACCCGTTCTGACTAAAACTTCCATCACACTATCTAAATTGTAAGAATCGCTATTAGCGTTATTAACAATCGGAGTTAGGGATTGTAATTCTTCCTTTGTCCAACCTTTTGCTTCTAAATTTCTTTCCCTGGCGGTCATCCAGTTGATATTGCCTAAAAGCGTATTAATTTCACCATTATGACCCAATAAACGCATCGATTGAGCGAGGGGCCATTTGGGCATGGTGTTGGTGCTAAAACGACGGTGATATACGGCAAAATTACTTTGATAAGCAGGATTTTGGAGATCTAAATAAAATTCTCCCAAAACTACACTGCGAACCATGCCTTTATAAACAATAGTGCGGCAGGAAAAGGAGCAAATATAAAAATCATCGGCTAATTTTTTTCCCACCGTTGAACGGGCAATATATAAACGGCGATCCAATTCATCCCCAGAGCAACCCGTTGGACAGGTTACTAAAATTTGTTCCATGTGGGGTTGATTATTGCGGGCTTGGATGCCCAATACTTCGGGTTTAACGGGGACTTCTCGCCAGCCCAATACGGTTAACTGCTCGGCTCTGATCACTTCTTCGACATAACCTTTGGCCACTTCCCTGGCACTGGGTTCCTGGGGTAAAAAGACCATGCCGACCCCCAATTGTTCTACTGCTGGCATGGTTAGATCACGTTGAGTAAACCAGCGTTCCAAAAGCTCCCTGGGAATCCCGGTCATGATCCCCGCTCCATCGCCTGAATCGCTGTCTGCACTACAACCGCCCCGATGTTCTAAGCATCCCAAGGCTTTTAGGGCTTGTTGAACGAGCTTGTGACTGGTTTGACCTTTGACATCAGCAATAAAACCAACTCCACAGGCATCGCGTTCTTCGACGAGCCAGGGTTGACCAAGGAAGGGATTGAGGGAAGGCTTGGAAGTGTTGTCTGTCATGGTTGCAGGTGAGTAGGTTGTACTAAAGTCTATGCTTTTTCAGCGATCACGAATTGTAATCTAGGTAACTTTCGCGGGTAGGCGATCGCACCTATTGATATTGTGAAGTATCTCGCTCAATTTTGCTGGAGATCTTCCCCCGATGCAGACATCTTCGGCAACGCGGATCGGACATCGGACATAAGTGGTTTAGAATAAAATGAGAATGATTATCAATCTTGTTTTGGAATCCTGCCCATGTCGATTGTTTTACGAGTTGCTCTAATTGCCCTGATGCTAGGGACAACTTCCCTCACCGCTTGTCGTCCTGCTCCTGTCACTCAACCAACTCAATCAACTGATCCAATTGATAAGACTAACAAAATTAATAAAATTCCCGTCACCGTTAGCATCGAACCCCAAAAATATTTTGTTGAACGGATTGGCGGCGATCGCGTCCAGGTCAATGTGATGGTACCAACAGGGACTGATCCCCATACCTATGAACCGAAACCCGACCAGATGCGCGCTTTAGCCAGTTCAAAAGCCTATTTCAGTATTGGAGGGGGATTAGAGCAGGCTTGGCTACCCCGATTGTCGGGAGCGAATAGTCAGTTGAAAATAGTGGATACCAGTGAGGGAGTTGAAAAAATACCGAGTCTGGATCATCACCATGACCATGACCAGTCTGAGGGAGAGGGTGAAAATCTTGATCCCCATATTTGGCTATCACCGTCACGGGCTAAACAACAAGCAGAAAATATTT
>JBEIFD010000367.1:0-4491 GCA_040382535.1 Merismopediaceae cyanobacterium | reverse complement strand
TTTTAATATAACTAAATCAGGTTGGGGTTCAGAATTATTGGTTAATACAATGGGATTTTGCACGCTAATAATGGTTTCGCTTGGTAGCTTTTTTCCTAATAATTGATTTAATTTATTGACACAAGATGCGTGTCTTGTCCCGACGGGTGACATTTCAATGATTTCTCCTTTAATAAGTTCTAGGCGATCGCTTTCTTGAAAAATAGCCGATTCAGCCATTTTATGATAGATATCTCTAGTAAATTTTTTAGGGTGGGGAGTTAAAGTTTTCATTTATTTTACCAATTAAGTTTTTCCAGCTTACGATATGATTCTAGTTTTAAATTTGATTGGAGCAGTTTTAAATCCGAAACACAAAAGCGCGATCGCCCTGGAGACGTTTTCATCGAGGTGATAATGAATTCGTGCTGACATTTTTCAAGGTTTTAATTTTTTCTTGCAATAAAGAAGGATATTGAGGACGCAGAGATTCGGCAAAAGCTTCTGATGCTCGAATACTTTCATCTATAGCAGGTTTATTATCGTAGTAAAAAGAGATCGCTGTATAGACTTCTACTAGGGAAAGATCATATTCACCTGCAATTTCTTCTAACGATTGTCCTAATCGTAAATAGGGGATCGCGATATCCGCAACGGTAATACGCCGACCTGCAATACAAGGTTTACCGTTTCTGATGTTAGGAGTGATTTCAATATAGCGATTAAGTTGGATTTCCATATGTGTGATTAATATCAAGGATGTTAATGGATTTCAACGATATTCTTCAATTATAAAAAATGCTTAAATAACAATTTGTTTCATTTTAAAGTCATTAATTTTTGTGTTGTTAAATAAACAAATAAGTAACTAGAAAATACGTTTACAATTATTGCAATCAGAATAGAAAGAAAAAAATCTCGAATTTTATTCCGATCACGACGAAGTGCAGATTCTCTACTATTTCTTGATTTCTGTGTTAGTAGAATAAAACTTTCTGGGTTATGTTGATCTGCTTTGTTAGATATAAGTCCACCTATCGATATTGATGTTACTAACATTATTAATAAAAATATTGCCAAGAAAAAATAAAAACGTGATATTTCTCCTGAAATTATATGTCTAATTAAAAAATCAACCTTTATATTGATTTCAGTTTTATTGGTAAGAACATTGACAGCTTTTTCTCTACTAACAATCATAAATCTATCAGTTGCAATAAAAGCTCCCAAAACTGAAAAAAGAAAAAAAACAATACCACCAATCCAACCAATTCTTTCAGAATTATTAAATATAATAGACTTCCATTTATTCTGATTTCGATTTACAGATGATTTAACTAAGCTTGAAATATATTCTGTCAGCATAGAATCAATATCTGTTGCCCATGTTCTAGCAGTATATTGAATTCTTAAAGCAAAACCATCATACATAGGAAAATTATCAAAATCCGACCTAAATCGAGTTGCTTTACTACCACTTGTTGAAATGTATATACTGATTTGTTGTTTTTCTGGAACATTTTTATCATTAAATTTAATTAAATATTCCCAAATTAATTCAACTCTTATAGGAATAAGTGCTTTTGGCTCAACATAGTTAGAAAGACTATTAAAACTGTTTAAAAGAATAGAAGAGTTATCATCATAGAAAATTTTTGCACTAAATTGAGCAAGAGAACCATTATTTTGCTGTCCAATTCTTTCTTCCAGTAAATAATAAAAATTCAAAATATCCCCTAGCTCAATTGCAAACTCTCCCATTATCTCTCTTGATAATTCTTGTGATCTTCCAAAAAGACCAGAAATGAACTCCTTGAATTGATCCTGTGAAAAAGGAAGGGTCAAGTATCCTTTTTTATAATCTATTTTACCAAATTCTTGTATTTCTGAATCTTTATCGTTCATATCGCTTATATTTTTAGATTGCTATAAAAAAGTAAAAGAAAAAATCAAAAACCCATTGCTTTAGTAACTTCATCAATATCAGGTTTAATCCCAGACTTAACTCGATTATCACCATGAAAATTGAATAATTATGACGGCATAGATTCAATTAAGGCTCTAAGAGCTTTATTGACAGACTCAGGTGTTTTAAATATCTTAGCAACATCTTCATCCAAAACAACAACTTTTAACCGTTGTTCTTCATCTTGGGGAACAAAGCGATTAGGTTTTGCCTGACGATAATCGAAATCATATTCAGGAAGAATATCATCATCAAGATTATCAATAGAATTAGTAGAGTCAAATGATATTTCGTTCATAATCGTTACGCTCTTGGTAAGTAGCTAGACGGGCAGTAATAATACGAATTTTAGTATATCGTTCCGTAAAGACAATTAAAAGTAATCGATTTCGCCGAGAGTGACCGATAATAACTTCTCGCGGTTCATTTATAGAATGTAACTCATCGAAAAAGATAATTGCTAGAGGATTGTCGAAAACGGTTTTCGCTTCCTCGAAGTCAACGCCATGTTTTTTAAGATTAGCGGCGGCTTTTTTCTCATCCCACTCAAATGCCATATTTATATCGTAAGAGATTATTCACTCTCGTAAATAGTCTAAAGCAAAAATCTCAATTTTCTACACAATCTAAAAAATATCTGTAAAACAGAAAAAAATCAAAAACCCATTGCTTTAGCAACTTCATCAATATCAGGTTTAATCCCAGACTTCACTCGATTATCGCTATGGGAAACCGAACAATCAGGATCTTTTAGACCGTTACCCGTCAACACACAAACCACCGTTGCCCCCGTCGGAACTTGATCCTTCACCTTTAATAAACCCGCCACCGAAGCCGCACTCGCAGGTTCACAGAAAATACCTTCCTGAGAAGCCAAAAGACGATAGGCCGCAAGAATCTCTGTGTCAGTAACCGAGTTAAATTCCCCTGTACTCGCCTTCGATGCCGCCCACGCTTTTTCCCAATTAGCAGGATTCCCAATACGAATAGCAGTGGCGATCGTTTCAGGATTGGCAACAGGTTGACCTGCAATAAAAGGAGCGGCTCCTGCGGCTTGGAATCCCATCATTTTCGGGAGACGATCGCTTTTTCCTAATTCCAAATATTGACAAAAACCCATCCAATAGGCACTGATATTACCCGCATTCCCAACAGGAATACAAAGCCAATCGGGAGCATTGCCTAGCACATCCACCACTTCAAAGGCGGCAGTTTTTTGGCCTTCTAAACGGTAAGGATTGACCGAATTAACCAACGTAACAGGATAATTTTCCGATAAACCCCGAACGGCAGTCAACGCTTCATCAAAGTTCCCCTCGATCGCGATCACTTCCGCACCGTACATCAACGCTTGACCCAACTTGCCCAAAGCCACATAACCATCGGGAATCAAGACAAAGGCCCGCATCCCTGCTCGACGGGCATAGGCGGCGGCGGCGGCGGAAGTATTGCCTGTACTGGCACAAATCACGGCCTCGGCTCCTGCTTCCTTGGCTTTGGAAATGGCCATGGTCATGCCCCGATCCTTGAAACTACCCGTTGGATTTAAACCATCATATTTAGCGAAAACTTTGACACCCCGCCCAATTTCTGCGGCGATCGCGGGGACGGGGATTAGAGGCGTATTCCCTTCTAGCAGGGTAATAACAGGCGTATCGGTAGTGACGGGAAGATGGGGACGGTAGGTTTCGATTAATCCGCGCCAAGGACAAGCTGAAGACTGGGGACAAACTTTATTCGAGCCATTATTGATGACAGTCTGACTGATAAGGGGTTGAGAGAGCATAAAAGTCGTTTCAGCATTGCGTATTGATCAGCAGGACGCGGGAAAATCCAACATACCTAGATCCCCATTCTACAAAATCACGGTACTCTCTGCACATTATTTCGCTTGATTGTCTAGGGAATAGGATCTAGAAAAATGGGATCAGCGTCCTCAAACCATTGATTCACCCCAAAACCCAGGGCGCGATCATGTCGTGTCGTTTGGCGATCGCGATTATTTAATTCCTGAGCTAAGGCTAAAACCGCTTGCTGGCCAATAGATGTTTCAAAAACCGAAGAAAAGACCGCATCGATCTCCTTATTTTGAAACCAGTTTTCTAATTGCCTGGGTGATCCCATAATGGCGGCTTTGATCACATAAATTCCTCGCCAGCCTAATTCATAACAGGTCTTTAATTGCTTTAAACTTGAAACCGATTCATCTAAGGCGATCGCGGTTTTAAAATTTTCACTGAGGGTTAAAAGTTCAGAAAATTGATCAGGGGGCAAAGGTTGTTCAATAAATTCGATTTGTCTGATTTGATCGGTAAAAGATAACCAACGTTGAGCAGTTTCTAAATTTAGTCCTCCATTGGCATCTAAACGGAGTCGGGAATTTAGGGGTAATTGCTCAACTAATTGTTCAAAAATTGAGATTTCTTGGGTAAAATTTTGTAGGCCAATTTTCCATTTATAGGTAAGACTTTCGCGATCCCCTAAAAGTTTTTGAGCATCTTTACTGATTTTAGAAAAGTAATCTAGAGCTTTTTTTCCTGTCGGCA
>JBEIFD010000366.1:0-4517 GCA_040382535.1 Merismopediaceae cyanobacterium | reverse complement strand
TAAAATGTTTGTCCTACTTCAAGATAGCGCGTTTTGCCTTGATCGGATAGGATCGCCTTCTGATTTTCGACTCCGATTAAGATCCAAGGACTAGAACCGATTCTTTCTCCCACTTGAATGCGTTGAGTTAGTCCATTTTCCGTAAACAGAGCCGAGGAGCGATCGCCTGATTCCAAAAGACCCACGAGCGTATAGGAAGTCCTATTAGCAACCAGGGGCGAAATCAAGGTTTTTTGGGGAGAAACTTTGGGAGGAACAGGAAGAGGAAGGGTTTGCGGGGGTTGGGAAGGGTTGGGGAGGCGAATTTGTGTTCTTAAGGTCGATGGTGGCGGGGGAACTGGGGCTGATTGGGGAGGATAAACGGGGACATAAATCCTTTCAATCACGGTCGGCGTAGTGGGTGCGGCAGGAATTTGAGTTTGGGGAATCTGGATTGGGAGCGGCAATATCTTGGAAGTCGGGGATTGGGGAGGCGCGATCGCAACGGCAGAAGATTCTTTAGGAGAGACATTGGATTGTCTTAAATTTTTTAAAGACTGTTGGAGATAGGCAATAAATTGGGACTCATCCTTAGATAGAGCTATTTTTTCGGGGGAAATTTCCGCTTGAGCATTGTTTCCCCAAGGCCAAGTTAGACGATTTTGGCTACTCAGCCAGCCACTCACCGCAATTAAATACATGAAACCTACACCAAACAAAATTTTGTCGAGGTGCTGATTAATACTTCCGAAGGGGCGATCGCTCAACTTCACGGTTATTCCTTGAACTTTTTACCTTTAGTTTAAATCATTCCCCAATTTAGAACGCGATCGCACATCAAGTCCCATCAAATTTACCCTGAAATGATTTTACCGCTTTAACTTTGTCACTGATAAACGACGAATATGAGACATTTTACGAATACGGAATAATGAAGATTTAAGAATTTGTTGTTTAGTTTCCAAATCCATGATGTTAGAATCAAGAGAGCTATTATTGCTAAAAAACTTCTCTAAATCGATCCGTGCAGTAGAGAAGTCGTACTCTTGCGAAAAAAATGAAAACTCTGAAAAAATCGTTTGAGTTGTCTGTAACATAATCAGTTAGAAATCTGTATTGATATTCCCAGTCTTTGCGATCCTTAGAAATTTAGCCGCCCCAAAGCTCACACTTTCCCTGTGATGGGGGTCACACCCAAGGCCGTAACCTCTTCTCTAAAACGATTACAGCCCACTCCATCTAATAAAAGATATTGATAATATTTCTTTTTTTGACTTGTATAATTTTTATAAAAAATCAGCAGTACTGTATTCCATAAACTTCACAAAATGTTCACAAAATAGCGTAAGCAGTAAGCATTTATCAAGAAAAAATATCTTTGAGTAATATTGATAAGCAATAAAATGTTCAAAATATGAGCGATCGGTTTAAAATATAGAATAAAAGTCTATTTTATAAAAATTCTTGATAAATCCAAGATAATTATCTATGATAATCATAAGCTGTTAATGGTCTAAAGGGGTTTAAGCCCGTTGTTACAACACTTTCAGCAACATCATGACCCAATCTAAATTCGTGACAGCTGAATAATAATTCCTTGCATTGTAACCATTTTTGAATAGAAAAAAACTTACCAAAGTTAAAAAACATAAATTTTTCACCTTGAAGTCTGATACAATATTATTATGACAATTCCCGAAATAAATGACCGAGAAAACGTATTTTTTGAATCGCTCTTAGAATATCTGGGAAATTCGCGGGGTTTTGACTTTACCCAGTTCAAACGTAATACCCTAAAAAGGCGTATCCTTAAGCAGATGGGCGATCGCGGCGTGACCAGTTTCGTTGATTACCGAGATTATTTAGAAGTCCATCCCGATGAATTCCAATCCCTTTTTAATACTATTTTAATTAACGTCACAGCTTTTTTTCGAGATAGCAATGCCTGGCAGTATCTGCAAGAAGAATTACTCCCAGAAATGTTGAATGCGAAGGAAAAATCTCAACCGATTCGTTGCTGGAGTGCGGGTTGTGCATCAGGAGAAGAAGCCTATACCATCGCGATTATCCTAGCAGAACTCTTAGGGATAGAGGAATTTAAACAACGAGTCAAAATTTACGCCACCGACATTGACGAAGAAGCCCTAGCCGAAGCCCGTCAAGCCCAATATACCGCCAAACAAATCGCAGTCATTCCCCCCGAACTCAGAAACAAGTATTTTGAGCCAATCAACAATGGTGAATTTATCTTTAATCCCGATCTCCGACGAATGGTTGTCTTCGGTCGCCATAATTTATTTAAAGACGCGCCCATTTCCTCCATCGACTTATTGATCTGTCGCAATACCCTCATGTATTTTAATGTAGAAGCTCAAAGATTTATTCTCCAGCGTTTTCATTTTGGACTCAACTCCCAGGGCTTTCTTTTTCTCGGAAAAGCCGAAATGCTACTCACTCACGGAGATTTATTTACAGCAATTAATTCCCAATATCGTATTTTTAAATGTCTCTCTAAAAATACAGACAGAGAAAATTCTCCCCGACTCTTTCAACCCTATATTTCAGAAGATAAAGTGATCAATCATCATTGGCAACTTCAGGAGCTTGCGTTTGAATCAGCTTTGAATGCTCAAATTATCGTCGATCAAGATGGTGATTTGGTACGAACAAACGGGTCTGCTCGTAATTTCTTTAATGTATCAACCGAAGATGTGGGAAAATCGCTTTATGGCTTAGAAGTTTCTCATTACCCTGTTGAGCTAAAACCCTTAATTGAGCAAGTTTATCGAGAAAAACAAGCTGTAAAAATTAAGGATGTGTTCTATCAAGCTAATGACGGAAGCGAAAAATATCTTGATATTCAGATTAATCCCCTGACTCAAATGGATCAAAATCTTATAGGGATCAATATTACTCTGGCAGATGTTACGGAATCCTGGGAGTTACGCAACCAAGTTGAACAAATCAATCAGCAATTAAAATCAACCAATGAAGAACTAAAAACATCCAATATTCAACTGCAAGCAACCAATGAAGAGTTAGAAACGACCAATGAAGAAGTCCAGTCTTCCAATGAAGAGTTGGAAACCATTAATGAAGAATTGCAATCTACCAATAATGAACTCCAAAGTGTCAATGAAGAAGTCCGCCTGAGAACGGAAGAATATAATCGGGCGAATAATTTCTTGAATGCTATTTTACTTTCTCTTCGAGGGGCAATTATTGTCATAGATCGAGAATCAAACGTTTTGGCATGGAGTGCGAAATCTGAGGAAATGTGGGGTTTACGGGCAGATGAAGTGCAGAATAAACCTCTTTTTAATCTGGATTTTGGCCTGCCGCTTGAGCAAATCAGAGAACCGATTAATAACTGTCTCAATCATGATCAAACTCAACAGGATTTTGTGATATCGGCGGTGAATCGGCGGGGTAAAACCTTTGATTGTCGTTTGAGTATTGATGCCCTATGGAATATTAATCAAGAAAAATTTGGCGTAATTATTATTATGAGAGAAGTCGAATCGCCCTAAACCCCATTGAGATTTTCAGCAAGCAGTTCCCCTATAATGGGAAAACCTAACTAGCTGAGGCTTGAGAATCGTGGGCGTACCTGTTGAAACCCTAATTACTGCTGAAATCAATAAACCTGCCCGTTATTTGGGTAATGAATTAGGTTCTGTCCATAAAGATTGGCAAAGCGCGACGGTGCGCTGGGTATTGACCTATCCTGAAGTTTATGAGCTAGGCGCATCGAATTTGGGGCATATCATTCTCTACAACATTATTAATGCCCAACCTCGTCAACTTTGCGATCGCACCTATCTACCCGCGTCTGATTTGTCGAGCAAGTTAAGGGAAACTAAAACGCCCCTATTTGCCCTTGAATCTCGTAAATCGTTGTTAGAATTTGATATTTTAGGATTTAGTTTGAGCTATGAACTGGGGGCAACCAATATCCTAGAAATGCTAGATTTAGCCCAGATTCCCTTCACCTGGCAAGAACGGGAACAGGGAAACTATCCCCTCATTTTTGCAGGGGGACAAACGGCGACTTCTAACCCCGAACCCTACGCCGACTTTTTTGATTTTATTGCCCTCGGTGATGGGGAAGAGTTATTGCCTGAAATTGGGCTAGTTGTAGAAGAAGGAAAAAATCAAGGTTTAAGCAAAGAATACCTATTGCTGGATTTAGCTCAAATTCCAGGGGTTTATGTCCCCCGTTTCTATGATCTAGCCAAAGATGGTTCCGTTCATCCCAACCGTGCCGACGTTCCTCCGCGCATTTTACGCCGAGTCGCGACCCCTATTCCCGCCTATTCCATTGGTTTAGTCCCCTACATCGAAACCATTCACGACCGATTGACGGTAGAAATTCGACGCGGTTGTACTAGGGGATGTCGGTTTTGTCAGCCTGGAATGTTGACCCGTCCCGCCCGTGATGTGGAACCTCAAGCCGTCATTGATGCGATCGCGGAAGGCATTCGCTCCACAGGACACAATGAATTTTCTTTATTATCCCTCAGTTGTTCCGATTATTT
>JBEIFD010000365.1:0-4521 GCA_040382535.1 Merismopediaceae cyanobacterium | reverse complement strand
GTCCTGGATTAATCCGCACCTTATCAACGTGTTTGGCCACTTCAAGGGCGATTTTCATGCCATTATGGTGAACATCGGCAACTAGGGGGACAACTTGATAGGTTTTCGCTAATTTTTCTTTAATATCTGCTAAAGCTTTGGCATGGGCCATACTGGGAACCGTCACACGGACGATTTCGCAACCAATTTCGTGTAAACGACGAATTCCTGCCACTGAGCCGTCAATGTCGAGGGTGTCTTCGTTAATCATGGATTGGACAACGACGGGATGACCTCCGCCGATGGTCACGTTTCCCACTTTCACGGGACGAGTTTTACGACGATGGATGGTGGTATCAAATTCAGGGGAGGTTTCGATGGACGCGATCGCTGTTGGGTTTTCTAGGGTTTGCATAGATTTTGCAGAGGGGCAGTTCGGCCTCGCTCACTGTAAATTGATGTAGGTTCGTTTCTATTTTCGCAAAAAGTGGTCAGGATGGCAGAGCAAGGAGGGACTTTGAAATCATTCTGCTGTTAAAAATTTAGTCGGCGATCGTATTTTAGAATTAGAAAAAGTTAAAGAGCGATCTGTTTTCTATTGTAAATCCTGAATTGCTTGATTAATCCACCGAAAAAGTTCTCCAAAGACATTTTTCTAATGCCATTACCATTTTTGTTGATCTTCCTAACAAATATTTTCAATAATGACTTTTTTTGCTTGGATTGACTAGATTCTCGATTTACCTGGTTTCTTTTTTTGTTTTTCAACGGGATTTACCCTAGATTCTATCTCAAAGGTCGGAATTTCTTCCAATTGCGCATCTTCTAGACTATATTGCTCACAAACCAAACTCAGACGCATTCGCCGACTGCTGACAGGATTAACCGAATGAGTGAGATCACCCTGAAAATATAACAACGTATTAGATTGAGGTACAATTTTTCCCACCTGACGTTTCGGCGATCGCAAAATTAATTCTCCTCCTACTAAATCCGAAGGAACCTCCACATAGAGGACACTAACAAACAAAGGTGGATTAATGGTTTTGCAATAGGAACGGAGCGAGCGATCAATGTGGGGATCAACTTTAGAACCCGTCTTTAATAACAAAGGATTGAGATAAAAAGCATTACATTCAGGTAACAAAGCGCGGTCTAAATAGGGTTTAAAATAGGGAAATTTTTGTTCAACGGTGGCCAAATGCGATCGCCGAAAAACCACCGAAAAACCCTTGGTATTCACAAAATCCCGATTGAGATTATTAACAGCAAAATAGGGACAGGCTAAAATTTGTCCCTGCAACTCCCTAAGATAGGTTGCTGAAAAAGTGTTGGCATACTGAGAATAATAAGGCAAGGATTCAGACTGGTTTCAAGGGTTTGTTAGATCAAATATCTTACCAAAATTAAAGATAGGTTGTGCGCTTGATCCCCCCTGCCTCTCTTGATAAGGGGGGTGTCCGTAGGACGGGGGGATCTTATAAATTTTAAGACCCACCGACTTAGGTAATATCGAACTTATCTATTCCCCTTGATCCCGATTAGTTGTAGCATGATCTTAGGTAAATTATCGAGACTGCATCCAATGTTGTCCGTTAATGAAAAGACATTTAGCGAAACTGTTTTAGAATCTCCCAAACCTGTTCTAGTGTATTTCTGGACACCCTGGTGTGGGTTATGTCGTTTTGTCAACCCACTTTTAGCCAAATTGCAATCGGATTGGGGAGAACATCTAATGGTCGTCAATGTTAATGCTGACAGCAATTTTCAATTGGCTAATACCTATCGTCTGAAAAATTTGCCTACCCTACTGCTATTTAACCAAGGGCAAGTCATCCAACGATTAGAAGAATTTAAGGCACGGGAAGATCTGCACCACATTCTCACGGTCATTCCCTCCCAATTGCCCGTTCAATCTGCCTGAACTTTGCGATCGCGACTTGAGCGAGACACTTGATCTAAAAATCGGAAATTGATCGCAATTTTCTGTGGGTCAATTGCCTAGCAGTGATATGCTTAAAATTGATTTTGATACGCTGGAGGTCAAGGACTGTGGAGTGGAAAGTGCGGGCAATTCGGGGAGCAACAACGGTTTCAGAAAATGCGATCCCCCCTATCCGAGAAGCTGTCAGTGAATTGTTAGACGCAATCGAATTCCGCAATCAAGTTGATCCTGAAGAGATTGTTAGTGTGATTTTTACGACTACCCGCGATCTTGATGCAATTTTCCCCGCCGCGATCGCTAGGGAAAGACCCAAATGGGACAATGTACCTCTTTTGGATGTGCAACAAATGGCGGTAGAAGGTAGTTTGGAAAAATGTATTCGAGTGTTAATTTATATCAATACCCCTAAAACCCAGGCAGAAATTCATCATTCCTATCTCCGACAAGCCCAAAATTTGAGACCCGATCTCTATTTAGCCCAGGTCAATTAACTATCAATTTAATAAATCACAAAAAACTCCTCCCAATGATAGGGAAGAGTTACAAGAAGTTCATTATTGAAAAGTGAGTTAAAACTTAAAAACTACATTAGATAAATTGGTGTTATAAAAAATATCGGTGTCGTTTATTTCTATCGCTTTAGTCGGCCCTAATAGAAGCATTTACCTGTGTCAGGTAATCTTGTTTAGCATGAGTGAGCGATCGCCAATATCTTAAAAGACTAAAGACTGGTTAACCAACCAATAAGACCATGACCCGTAATAACTTCCATTGCTAAGAGAGAAACGAAGCCAATCATGGCAAAGCGTCCATTCATTTTCTCTGCATATTCAGTCCAACCTGCTTGTACGGTTTCATCAACGTAAACTTGGGGTTCGATCGCAAAGTTGTTGAGACGATTATCAGAGTCGAGTCTAAATCCACGAGTGTTGGTTGCCATGACTGATTTCCTTAATTTAACGTTTTACCTTATATAAATAAATGTAACACAATATTAAGAATAATAACAATAAATTGACAAAATAAAAAATCCGCAAAGTTTAGATTACGGATTTTGATCATTGGATTCTCTTCTTTCTGTTTTCACAAAAGTTGCGATCGCAAAGTGGCACTGCATGATCGCCAAGAAATAACAAGATTTCACGAAAAACTAACGGAACATACTGCTCACGGAAGTATCTTCATGAATCCGCCAAATTGCTTCACCCAATAGATTCGCCACCGACAGAACCGTTAATTGGGGAAAGGTATGATCTTCAGGAATGGGAATCGTATTGGTGACGATCACTTCCTCCAAAAATCCACTGGATAGCCGAGAAATGGCTGGTTCAGAGAAAACCGCGTGAGTTGCACAGGCATAAACCTGTCTTGCTCCCCGTGCCTTTAGGAGTCTAGCCCCCTCTTGAATGGTTCCCGCCGTGTCGATCATGTCGTCAACGAGAACCGCCGTTTTTCCCTGGACATCACCAATGAGATTCAACACCTCAGCCACATTATGGGACTGGCGACGTTTATCAATAATGGCTAAGGGAGCCTCATTTAATTTTTTGGCAAAGGCCCTAGCACGGGCAACCCCTCCCACATCGGGAGAAACCACCACTAAATCACTTAATTTTTTGCTGAGTAAGTAATCAATAATGACGGGAGAGCCATAGACATGATCAAAGGGAATATCAAAATAGCCCTGAATTTGAGCAGAATGCAGATCCATTGCGAGAACTCGTTGCGCTCCTGCCTCGGTGATCAAGTTAGCGACCAATTTAGCCGCGATCGATTCCCGTCCTGCGGTTTTGCGATCGGCTCTAGCATATCCATAGTAGGGAATAACGGCGGTGATTTGACGGGCGGAGGCTCTACGGCAAGCATCGACCATAATCAGCAGTTCCATCAAATTATCGTTAACGGGATGGCAACTGGGCTGGATGAGATACACATCTCCTCCCCGAATGGATTCCTGAATCTGGATATACAGTTCTCCATCAGCAAAACGTTTTCGTAACATCGGGCCGATATCCATTCCCAAATAACGAGCAATTTCTTGCGATAGAGGAAAATTAGCCGATCCAGAAAAAAGACGCAGACGATTATTATCAGACAGCGATGACAGCATCGACTGACGTGTTAAAGTAGCAGTACGGGTCACGACAGGAACTCTTCCCCCAACTCATAGCTTTCTAATTTTCTCAGAGTTTGGTTTGTTCTGAGCCATTAGTTTGGACATTCTTAATGATAACTTTACTTTTAATAATCACCCACCCATTTAACTCCGTAGAAACGCTATAAACCTGATTTAAAGATTATTTTAAGATTAAACAAATTTACTGAACTTATTTCTGTGGTTGAATTTTCGAGATTTGATCCATTTTAAACCGATGAAAACATTATTGATTACGGGAACAGATACGGATGTAGGCAAGACGGTCTTAACAACAGTTTTAGCGGCCTATTGGCATCAATACCGCTCTGATCGCTCTTTGGGATTAATGAAATTGTTACAAACGGGTGTTGGCGATGATGAACATTATCAATCTCTGTTTGCTCAGAAAGACACTTGGGAGATTGTCACGCCTCTGAAGTTTAAAGAACCCGTTGCACCG
>JBEIFD010000364.1:0-4535 GCA_040382535.1 Merismopediaceae cyanobacterium | reverse complement strand
AGTGTAAATCGACCCATATCCGTAAAAATGGTCATAAGAAAGGCAAACAGAATCACATTTGTGTAAACTGTGGTCGTCAATTTATAGATAACTATAATACTCACAGAGGTTACAGCGATGAAACCAAACAAGAATGCCTGACAATGTATGTTAATGGTTCAGGCTTTAGGCAGATTGAACGAGTAAAAGGTGTTCATCATACAACGATAATCACTTGGCTGAAAGCAGTGGGAAAACTTCTTCCCGAAGCCTATGAACCAGAAACAATTCCTGAAGTGGGAGAATTGGACGAATTGGAAACCAACGAAGAATTCTAAAAACAGGATGTAGGACAATATCGGGCAAAAAAGTGCTGTAAAATCTCGCTTAAATAGCATTTCGCCAGTTCGGCGGGCTTCAATCAGTTAATTTAGCATTCTGTTAAACAAATTAGGGATGAAAAAAGGGATCTATGTTCGGATTTAAAATAGTTGCCAATCGTCTGATTTTAACCGTTTTAATCGTTCTAGGCGGTGATTGAAATAAAACGGATCTAGACGACTATAATTGTGCATTTGCATGGTAGTTAAACAAATTGCCCACGACCAAATATAGGCCGTCTGGGTAAAAGCCTGGAGGCTGGATCGTTCAAGCTCACTTAGGGTTTCAACGGTTTGATATCCCTCTAAAAATGCGTCCCTGACCTTGCGGCTTAAACCTGATTGCAAGGAGACCTGGAGAAATTTTCCAATATCAAAGGCTCGCCAGCCATAGCCGCATTGATCAAAATCAAACAAGGTTACTTGATTATCTTCAGTAAAATGCACATTTCCACTGTGGGGATCGCCCCAACAGATTCCCCAGTAGGGTTCTTCCATCGGTAATTGGTTGATTTGACGCTTTATCTGCGCGATCGCATCCTTGAGATAATGTAACTCACTGGTTTTGTGCTGTAAAAAAGGCGTAATTTTTTCTAGGGATTCATCCAAGAGATGATTGGGCGTGAGAGGTTGACGCGGGGCAAAGGACTTGAATTTACGGCCCTTTTGATGAAGTTGAGCAACGGTCTGGCCTAGTAAAAAACTCTGGGTCAGATTCAAGTCTCCCATCGGCACTGCCCCTGGCGCGAAAGGAAACAGGGCGGCGTAACGCTTGCCTTCGGGGGCATGAATTTCTACACAAAGCTGATTGGCTTTTGTTTTCAGGGGAACAGAAATCGGGAGAGAATGGTCTCCTAAAAAAGTCAGTAAACTCAGTTCAAAATGAATATCCGACTGACTACGCCAATGGTGATGGGAAATTCTCAGGATATAGTTTTGGGTCAGCGTTTCGACGAGGTAAACATCACTCAGACCCCGATGCCAAAATCGACAATCATTGGTCACCTTAATTTCGTAATGTTCTTCTACTAGAGAACAGAGGGCTTGGGTTGCTAAGGTTGAATAGACGACGGGAAATAAATCCTGTTGAGATCCTGGGGCATGATGATCTTTTTTTTGCGATGCAATCTGTTGAGAATCTTTAGATACTAAGGATAGGTCTCTGAGGAGTTGCATAAATTCGTTCCTCTTGTTTAAGATATTTCTGGTAAGTTATGTTAAATGTTTTTAATAAAGTTAAGGCTAGTCAATATTTGGATTTTATTCAGCAATTTAAAGATAATAAATAAAGTTTTATCAATGGGATTGAGTAGATAGTGTCCGATAATTTACCCATGATAGGTTCTGTTTAACGAAAAATCCCCATTCCTAGTCCTTAATCTAGGCTCATTGGGGTCATCACTCCGTATCCTAAGTTACACTTTTTTGACATTCCTTTATGATTAAGCTGAAGACTGGTTCTGAGGAGTGAATATTACAGTGACAAAAACAATTATCAATGGTCAATTTCGCAGGGTTTATTCTATTCTTTGGGCATGGGGACTCCTACCCTTGGTCGTGACGGGCTGTCAATCTGCCTCCGTTAGTCCACCTCCTCAATCACAGGCGATCGCGAATTCCCAAACGTTAAAATTACTCTCCTGGCAAGCTCCGACCATTCTTAATCCCCATCTTTCTACAGGATTCAAGGATGCGGAAGCCAGTCGGATTACCCTGGAACCCTTGGCGACTTTTGATAAAAATGGTCAATTAGTCCCCTTTCTCGCGGCTGAAATTCCTTCTCTGACCAATGGCGGACTGAGTAAGGATGGTAAATCTGTGACCTGGAAGCTGAAAAAAGGGGTGAAATGGTCGGATGGTCAGCCTTTTACCGCTAAAGATATGGTTTTTACCTACCAATTTATCACCAATCCTAAAGTCGGTTCGACCAGTGCGGGCAGTTACGAAGCCGTCAAGCAAGTGGAAGCCCTAGATGATCATACCGTAACAATTAGTTTTAAAACAGCAACTCCTGCATGGTTTCTTCCCTTTGTTGGCAGTGAGGGCATGATTTTACCCAGTCATTTATTTGCTTCCTATAACGGTGAAAATGCGAGACAGGCTCCTAATAATTTGATGGCGATCGGGACAGGCCCCTACAAAGTTGTTCTCTTCAAGCCAGGGGATATCGTCGTTTATGAGCCGAATAGTAATTTTCGAGAAGCTAATCCATTAGGGTTTAAAAAAATTGAATTAAAAGGAGGAGGAGATGCGACCTCGGCGGCACGGGCTGTATTGCAAACAGGGGATGCGGATTATGGCTTTAATCTACAGGTCGAAGCTCCGATTTTAAAAGAATTAGAAGCGGCAGGGAAAGGAAAAGTGGCGGCAAATTTGGGATCTTTGAGTGAGCGTATTACGTTAAATCTGACTGATCCGAATCGAGTGACGGAAAAAGGTGAGCGGTCTAGTTTACAATTTCCCCATCCCTTTCTTCAGGATAAAAAAGTTCGAGAAGCTTTTGCTTTAGCGGTAGATCGAACGGCGATCGCTGAACAACTGTATGGCGTTACGGGAAAAGCGACGGCCAATATTTTGCTCTTGCCCCAGGAATATTATTCACCGAATACGAAATACGAATTTAACCTGAAAAAAGCGGCTAATTTATTGGATGAAGCAGGTTGGAAGGATAGCAATAATGATGGAATTCGGGATAAAAATGGGGTAGAAATGAAAGTTGTTTATCAGACCAGTGTTAATCCCCTCCGTCAGAAAACGCAACAGGTTGTCAAGCAAGGTTTACAAGCGATCGGCATTAATGTGGAACTCAAAAGTATTGATGCCAGTATCTTTTTCTCTAGTGATCCAGCTAATACGGATACGGTAGAACGCTTTAGTGCAGATTTGCAAATGTTTACCACTGGAAATTCTAATCCCGATCCCAGTAAGTCCATGCAGGGGTTTACCTGTACGGCAATTCCGACTAAAGCGAATAATTGGAGTGGCGATAATTACGGACGTTATTGTAATTCTGAATTCGATAAACTTTGGCAAAAATCTCAAGAGGAATTAGACCCGAAAAAACGACAAGAATTATTTATTGCGATGAATGATATGATTATTAACAATTTTATTGTGATTCCCTTAGTACATCGTGCGGATGTGGTCGGTGTGGGGAATACTTTAATGGGAGTTGATCTCACGCCCTGGGACAGAAATACCTGGAATATTAAGGATTGGACACGGGGCAGTTAAAAGGGTTACTTTTAGGCGGAAGTTTTGGGTGCAAGTAACAAGTTTTGGGCGCAAGCCTTGCGCCCCTACGAAAATATCGCTGTAGTGACTATTTGATATCGTTTTTCTGCTTGATTTCATTCTTGGGTAAGGACACATCTATATTTATACCTCGGTCATAGATAACCAGATCCCATTGCCCTGAACGATTGGTTTCAAAGGAAATAAAACGACCATTGCCGCTAATACTGGGACGACGCACTTCCCCTGGCAAATTTTGGGTAATATTCTTTGCTTCAAAGGTTTGTCGGTCATAAAACCAAATATCGGATTTCCCCGATTGCTCAGAAACATAAACGAGATAACGTCCATCGGCACTGATGTCGGGTTGATCTTGAAAATTATTGGGTTGATTGACTCCAGGTAAGGGAACGACGCGACGATCAACCAGATCATAAAGCCAGATTCCCCGTTGTTTCCCGCGATCGGAAGCAAACACTAAATAACGACCATCATAGGAAAGTCGAGAATTTTGTTCATTTCTGGTGGTATTCAGAGAAGATCCCAAATCCTGGGGGAGGGGGGCAATAAAACCTGTGTCTTGGCAACTCCCTAAACTCATTACTAAGGCGATCGCCATTAAACCTCCCATCCCCTTACTTAGAAGAAACGATTTCCTAAACTGGGCTAATTTAGGATAAAACTTCATGGGAATTCGCGGTCTGAACAGGGAGAGGCAAGACGCAACAATTGACATCATTCAAACAGACTTTTCCCCATTGCAATCCCCAACGCACCAACTCTACTCGATTATCGGTTTTAGTTTTCGTCAGAATATGGCTAATGTGATTATCAACCGTCCGTTTACTAATTTCTAGCTTTTCAGAAATTTCTAAATTTGTTAATACGATCGCAACTAATTCTAGAATTTGTAATTCTCGTACAGACAGAGAAAACGGGAGT
>JBEIFD010000363.1:0-4543 GCA_040382535.1 Merismopediaceae cyanobacterium | reverse complement strand
TTCAAATAACCCTAGCTTTGCTTTTCTGCATGATCCAGAAGAAGATATTTATAGCCTTAAAGATGGACAACCTGTAACCAATGAAGGGTAAAATCGTTTTAATTTATGAGTGGTCTTCGCAAATCATCAACTATTAGACTGGATCATTTGGTAACACTTAAATCCTCACTGATTCAGCGTGAATTAGGCTCATTATCATTAAAAACTCAAGCCTTAATTGTAGATATTTTGTTTAATCTTCTACGTTCCTAACAAGTGTGATCGCCGTAGGCTAGGTTAACAACAGAAAACTCAGAATTGCTTTTCTCTGTTAATACTAACCAGAAGCCAGATTGCACTTTAAGCTGTAACTGTGGATGCGATCACACTGAGAGGCAGACAAAGGATATCAAGGAATTGCCAAAATTCATGAGTTAAGTGAAATACCGATTAAGAAAAAAAGGGTAAAAAATTGAGTAAAGAGGAGAAGCAATACAATAAGTTATTAAACCGTCTTAGAGTAGTAGTAGAACACGTTAATCGACGATTAAAAATTTTCAAAATATTATCTTCAAGCTATAGAAATAGGCATCTTTGTTTCGGTTTAAGAGCAAATTTAATTTTCTGGTATTTATAACTACGATTTAGAAACAAAAGAATTAGAAGCTACGATGGATGTGAAAACAGAATAATTTATTCAAGTTCAGCTTTTGGATACAAACTGAGCGGATTGAGTGTGTCAATTTTTTGTTATTCTACTGTAGTAGGTTGTTTGGGCTTGATTGTCGATGATTTTTTAACCGTTTTTGACAGTCGATGCAAATTTTCTAGATTAAATTTATTTTTCATACTTAGCCGTTAAAAAAATTTTGCAAGAGGTCTATTGTAAAGACAATACCAAATTTCAAAATACCAGATACACTCAATCCCCTCATTGCAAGGCTTTTACTTTGTTAGTCTATGGCAAGAGTTTTGAAAAATGACATAGGGTGCCGAGTCCCATTCAACTCGCAAAGGATAAAATCAGTTCTTTATTCATTTCGTAACCCATGCAACAACCATGTTCAAAAACCTAAAATCCCTGATTGATCGCCTTTTTCCTCAACGTTTCCAGCCAATAATATCGGGAATTCTGTCCCTTGTGATAGTCGTTACCTCTGGCTTCTGGTGGTTTCCCGCCCTAGCCCAACAAATCAACGGCGTACCAGGTTCCCCTAGCTCGACTATGACCATTAGTGGGGAACAATTGCCCCCGCCCTCAACTAAATTTGGAGGGGTGATCAATCGCAGTGTTAAGGACTCCAAACCTTTCTGGCCGTCTCGCGTTGTTCCTCCCAAAGGCGCACCGAATGTCTTGCTGATTATGACCGATGATTCGGGTTTTGGCGTTCCCAGTACCTTTGGTGGAGTCATTCCCACGCCCGCTCTTGATCGCATTGCCCAAAACGGTTTGCGTTACACGAACTTTAACTCAACTGCTCTCTGTTCCCCAACACGGGCCGCTTTGATTACAGGACGTAATCACCATTCTGTCGGTTTTGGGGTGATTTCCGAACAATCAACGGGCTATCCTGGCTATAACTCCATTATTCCCAAAGAAAAAGCCACTATTGGCAAAATTTTAAAAGATCATGGTTACTGGACTTCCTGGTTTGGCAAAGATCACAATGTCCCCGCCTTTCAAGCTAGTCAATCAGGCCCCTTTGATCAATGGCCCGTTGGCATGGGTTTCGACTATTTTTATGGTTTTGTCGGTGGTGATGCTAACCAATGGCAGCCCAATCTGTTCCGCAATACAGCCGCGATCTATCCCTATGTCGGCAATCCTAAATGGAACTTGATTACGGCTCAGGCAGATGATGCGATCGCGCAAATGAATCGAGTCAAGGCCGTTAACCCCGATCAACCCTTCTTTGTCTATTACGTTCCAGGCGGAACCCACGCGCCCCACCATCCTACCCCTGAATGGGTTGAAAAAATCCACAAGATGCACCTCTTTGATAAGGGTTGGAACGAGTTACGCAAGGAAATTTATGCAAATCAGCAAAAATTAGGAGTGATTCCCGCGAACGCCAAACTGACTCCCTGGCCAGAGGATTTATTGAAACCCTGGGAAAGCCTCAGCGACGACGAAAAAAAGCTATTTATTCGTCAAGTGGAAGTTTTTGCCGCCTATGTCGCCTATACCGACCATGAAATTGGACGAGTCATCCAATCAGTAGAAGATATGGGAGAGCTAGACAATACCCTGATTATTTATATCAATGGGGATAACGGTAACAGTGCTGAAGGAACGATGATGGGAACGCCCAATGAAGTGGCGATGTTCAATGGAGTTGAAGTTCCCGTCGCTGATCAACTGAAATACTTTTACGATGTTTGGGGAACCGATCAAACCTATGGTCACATGGCTGTTCCCTGGTCTTGGGCTTTTGATACTCCTTTCTCTTGGACAAAACAGGTGGCTTCCCACTTTGGCGGAGTACGACAAGGCATGGCAATTTCCTGGCCTGCGGTGATTAAGGATAAGGGCGGCATTCGTAACCAATTTCATCACATGATCGATATTGTACCGACGATCCTTGAAGCAACGAGGATTCCTGCACCGAAGGAAGTGGATGGCATTGCCCAGAAGCCGATCGAAGGAGTTAGTCTTGCCTATACCTTTGATGCGAAAAATGCCAATGCTCCCTCGCCCCACAAAACCCAATATTTTGAAATGTTCGGCGATCGCGCTCTTTATCACGACGGTTGGATTGCCAGTACAAAAGTGGTTCGTCCACCCTGGCAAACCATTAAACCCGCGCCTTCTCCACTGGAGTATCCCTGGGAACTCTATAACTTAAATGAAGACTGGACGCAATTTGAAAACGTTGCTGATAAATACCCTGACAAACTCAAGGAATTACAGGAACTCTTTTGGAAAGAGGCAGAGAAATACCAAGTTTTGCCGTTGGATAACTCGGTCATCCCTCGATTGATCCTACCGCGTCCGAGTCTTTCGGCAGGCCGTAACGTCTTTACCTACTCAGGCGAAATTACAGGTACCCCCAATGGAGATGCACCGAGTATTCTGAATACTTCCTACAATTTCAAAGCCGAGGTAGAAGTTCCGACGGGTGGCGGCGATGGCATGATTGTCACCCAGGGTGGTCGTTTTGGGGGCTATGGTTTCTATTTGCTCAAGGGTAAACCTGTCTTTCTCTGGAACTTAGTTGATCTCAAACGTCTTCGCTGGCAAGGGCCTGATGCGTTATCTCCTGGCAAGCACACTGTAGAGTTTGACTTTAAGTACGATGGACTCGGCCCTGCGACTTTGGCTTTTAATAGCGTCAGTGGTGTGGGTCGTAGCGGTACAGGTGTTTTAAAAGTTGATGGAAACCCAGTGGCAACTCAGGTAATGGAGCGGACGCTACCGTTTACTCTGGCATGGGATGAAAACTTTGATGTGGGGGCGGATACGATTACGCCTGTGGATGACCAGGATTATCAAGTTCCTTTCCGTTTTAATGGCAAGCTCGATAAGTTAACTTTGACGATTGACCGTCCCCAGTTAACCCCAGCAGATGAGAAAAAACTCTTGGAAGCTCAACGGAATAACCGTGTTTCTGAGTAGTTGGAATTAAAGTAAGGCGATCGCTTTTTATCGAATTGGTAAAGGGCGATCGCTGTTGATGAGGAAGTGCTTTCTAATTCGTAACAAACTTGAGGGCTGTGTTATATTGACATCAAGAAGCTAGGTAAATAGGGAAATTTTTACGGATGACAGATCGCTTAGAACGTATTGAGGCACTGATTGAATCCAATGCGAAAAGTATTGAGGCGTTGACCCACCAAATGAATCAAGACCGTGACGAGGCCAAGCAAGATCGTGCGGAAATGAAGAAGATTTTAGAGCATCAACGTCGTGACCGCGCCCATATTTTTGAATGGATGGCTCGTTTAGCGGCAGCCCAAGCGGATTTTTACGAGGCTCAGGCTTATTACATGACTCAATCTGAACAAATGGATGAAAAACTAACGGAAATTCTTAACCGTCTCACTCCAGATTCATAGATAGCGATCGCTGTTTATCGAGTTTGCAAAGGGCGATCGCTTTTTGAATTGAGAGTTAGGAGGCGATCGCTCTTTGCAAGTTACAAAGCTTTTCTTCATCGGCGATCGCTTTTGGGAGGTGAAGGGGAAAACGGGGATCGCCGTTTCATTTCTCCCTAATATGCAGATGCTTTCAGGAGGACGGGGGGGATTTGATTGATTATAAATTCACCGAGTTGCACTTTTTTGCTGGCATTATCAATATCTAAGCCGACTAGATTCCCTAATTCGTCGTAATCGGCAACGACACCTTCAGAAATTTCTTGGCTATCAACACTGGGTTTGTCTGCAAGGTGGATATAAAGGGAGTCGGTTTCTGGGTAATAGTTAATCTTCATGGTTTAAAATTCCCTCAATCCCAGTAAAAAATCATTCACGAAGTAAAGCGATAAACCCAGCCTGTTCAAAATGTTTGTCATAGGTCAAGGCTTCACGTTTGGCAAAATCACGGGGTAATTTTTGACGTTCT
>JBEIFD010000362.1:0-4543 GCA_040382535.1 Merismopediaceae cyanobacterium | reverse complement strand
TTTTTGGGGAGAAGACGGGGTTGGTTGGTCATTACTCAATTAGGATTATTTTTAGCGATCACGGGAATGGGATTACAAGATCCGAAAACAGCGTTAGTATTGCTCGCGATTAATGCCCTGTTTATCGCCTTTTTCAGCGCGACCCAGGATATTGCCGCAGATGCCTATCGGACGGACGTGCTAGAGATTCCAGAAATGGGGGCAGGAGTTGCGATATTTGTCTTGGGTTATCGTTTGGCTTTATTGACAACAGGAGCTTTGGCCTTAATTTTGGCCGATCGCTTTGCCTGGCCCCAGGTCTATGGAATTTTAGCATTGTTAATGTTTGTTGGAATTATCGCTTCGATTCTTGCCCCAGAGCCAGTTCTGACCAGCCCACCGCCGACTTCCCTGCGTTCTGCGATTATTGATCCCTTTATTGACTACTTTGAGCGAAAAAAACTACTCCCAGGCTTGATGATCCTCGTTTTCATCGTTCTCTATAAGTTGGGAGATGCGATCGCCAATAATATGTCCACCCCATTTCTTTTACAAACAGGCTTTAGTCAAACTGATATTGGGGCAATCAAAGGAGGAATGGGACTGATTGCAACCATTATTGGAACGCTGGCAGGCGGGGTTTTCTTAAGTAAATTGGGAATTAATCGTTCCCTCTGGATCTTTGGTGGATTTCAGGCGATCAGTAATTTAGCCTATCTGGCTTTGGCGAATGTTGGGAAAAATTATCTCTTTATGATTTTGACCATTAATATTGAAAATTTTTGTGCAGGTTTGGGAACTGCCGCATTTCTCGCGTTTTTTATGAGTCTTTGCAATAAGCAATTTTCAGCCACCCAATACGCCCTTCTCTCTAGCTTATATGCCTTCAGTCAAGATATTTTGGTCGCCCCCGCAGGTCTAATTGCTAAACAAACGGGCTGGCCATTATTCTTTTTTCTAAGTTTTCTGATTTCTTTTCCTGGGCTGGCTCTTTTACCAATTTTTGCCCCTTGGAATGGAGAAAAAGTTTCGCATTCTGTCACAATGAAACGACCTGGTTTGGATGGTGAGGATCTGAGTTAATAAGGCTCTTCTGGATTCACGTCAAGAAGTGTATAAATAAGATACATTGTATGAAGATGACATAAATATTATTTTTTCTAGAAAATCTCCTGAACTTGCCCAAGGTAAGTATAAGAAATGTTATTCAAGAAGGAATACAAATTTTCTTAATACTGAGTTGTAAATCTGGAAGAAGTCAAATGTAATTACTGTGGAAAGTTAACCGATGAATTACCGATATCTGGTCAAACAGTACACCTGAAAGTACCTCGTTGTAAATTTTATTGTAAATTTTCTATATTGGTTCCTCATAAATTCCTATAAATAATGAATGCTTTATCAATTCCTACCTGGATAATTCATGTTTCGAGTGTGATCGAATGGATCGCCGCGATCGCGTTGGTCTGGAAATATGGCGAAATAACGCAGAATAACTATTGGCGAGCTTTATCCAGGGGAATGTTACCCTCCTTAGTCAGTGCCATGTGTGCTTGTACCTGGCATTTTTTTGATAATCCCAGCAATTTGGATTGGTTAGTAACTGTTCAAGCAGCTACAACGGTTTTGGGAAATATTACGCTCTGTTTGGCGGCTTGGTGGATTTGGAGATCTTCCCGTATAGTCTCTTAATGCTTTTTTGACTAAAAAATAATGATGTGGTTCTCTAGAAACAGTTTTATTTACAAATTCTCTCTAAAATAGAGCGTTAATATTCTGAAAATCTCGAAAGGATTGACGAAAAAAGGCCATGCTAAACTTGCGCTTACCTTGGATCATCCGTGAGAGCGATCGCGGTTTCTCGCTTAATATTGTTAATGCTCAATTTTTTTTAATGATAGTTTTGATTTTAGCGATCGCCGTTATAAACACCTCAAAAAAGTCGCGTTTTTAAAATGTAACAAAATAAACTATCATCGCGGTTTTTCCGTAGGGATTTAACACTGTTAAATCCTTAGTTTATGTAACACAATGACATAATCTCGCTAGGACATAATAGGATTATGTCTCTACAGTTGGCGCAATTTTTAGCATTATTGCTCTTTTTTCTATTGCCAAATTTAATTTTTATTTTGAGCATCTTTATCCTCTTTTAATTCGGGATTTTGTTGTTCAGCATGGATGGTTAAAACCGCCGCCAGGGATTTAACATGACAGGCATCCTCTGGACATTCTTTGGTTACGGTTAATGCCTCTCCCCAGTTTTTGAGATTTGCCTGGGCTTGGGCAATACTAACTAAAGCCTCAGTTTTTTGACTTGTATCAACAATCTTAGCCGCAAGATCGAAAGCTTGGGACAGCAATTTTTTTGCTTCTTCAGGTTTATTGAGTTTGGTATAAGCTTCGGAGATCGCGCTTAAGGCATAGACTTTGAACTTGTCGTCTTTAATCTTGTTGGCAGAGTCGAGAGCTTGTTTGAGCAATTTAGCCCCTTCTTCGGGTTGATTGAGCTTGCCAATGGCTTCGGTGATCTCGCTTAAGGCAGGGGCTTTGTCATCGTCATATTCAATCCCGCTAGCAGAGTCGAGAGCTTGTTTAAGTAATTTAGCTGCTTCTTCGGGTTGATTGAGCTTGCCATAGGCTTCAGCGATCGCGCTTAAGGAATAGGTGGATCGGTCATCTGGAATCTGGTTGGCAGAGTCGAGAGCTTGTTTGAGTAATTTAGCTGCTTCTTCGGGTTGATTGAGCTTGCCATAGGCTTCAGCGATCGCGCTTAAGGTAGAGGCTTTAGAAACGTCATCTTGAAGGTTGGCAGAGTTGAGAGCTTGTTGGAGAAAATTAGCCGCTTTTTCGGGTTGATTGAGCTTACCAATGGCTTCGACGATCGCGCTTAAGGTAAAGGCTTTGTATGGGTCATTTTGAATCTGGTTGGCCAAGTCGAGAGCTTGTTGGAGAAAATTAGCCGCTTTTTCGGGTTGATTGAGCTTGCCATAGGCTGCGGCAACCGCGCTTAAGGCAGAGGCTTTGTCATCGTCATCTTTAATCTGGTTGGCAATATTGAGAGCTTGTTTGAGCAATTTAGCCCCCTCTTCGGGTTGATTAAGCTTGCCATAGGCTTCGGCGATCGCGCTTAAGGTTTCGGCTTTGTAATAGTCATCTTTTTTAATCTGGTTGGCAGAATCGAGAGCGAGTTTGAGCAATTTAGCCCCTTCTTCGGGTTGATTGAGCTTGCCAATGGCTTCGGCGATCTCGCTTAAGGCAGGGGCTTTGTAATAGTCATTTTGAATCTGGTTGGCAATGTTGAGAGCTTGAGGAAGATTACCATCCTTCGCAAAAGCTGTTACCGCCTGAGCTTGATTTTGAGGATCATTCACCTGTTCTGTCCAAGTGGCCAAATCCCGCCGAATTTGCCAGAGTTGCCCCGCTTCCGTATGGTTCAATCCGCCCCAGGTTCCGACCCCCAAGAGAAAAATCAACCCCATCACTCCTACAAAAAGAAACAAACGCTCTTGGCTTTTCTGAATCAATTTTTGCTTTTGGGATTGCTTATCTCCCCACAACAAAGAAGCTTGCTGACGTTTGATTAACCATAACTCGTGCCACCCCAATAAATAACGAGAATTGTAGTTACTTTCCATCCAAAACTTGACCTGTTTATTCAGCAATTCATTCGCCTGATAAGCTTTCGGTGAAATTTTCCCTGATAACTTCATCACGGCGGGAATTATGCGCTCATGGGCTAACTGATAAACCGTTTCATCTTCCTGAGTTAGGGGCGTAATTAATCTCTCCTGTTCCAACCAACGTAAGCTATCTCGCACGTCTTGAGGATTAATCGTGCTTAATTTTTCCTGTAATTGCGATACTGAAAAAGCCCCCGCACGAGTCAAACCATTGGCATCAATTAAGGCTAATAAGACATTGATTACCGCTTCTTTTTGGGTCTTGTTGACCGACTGTTCCCGAAAACTTAACCGCTCTTCTAGATATTGATATAATAAGCCCTCAAAACGACCAATTTTATTCAAGGCAGCTTTTTCAAACTTGCGATTTTCCGACAATCCTTGCTTACCAATCACCAACGACAGAATTTGTAAATCCACTGGCGAAATCGGCTCATCGGACTTATCCTTACTTTGATCCACTAACTCCTGTTCAACAAAACTTTGAATGGCTTGGCGATCAAACTCGATATTTTCAGTTTCCGCAATAACCGCTAACACCTTGGTTGCTTGCTCTACGGAAAACTTCTTTAATTTAATATTATTTCTGGAATCCAAAGAATAGTTTAAGACTTGCTGAATTTCATACTGCTGATAAAATAGATCAAAGCGAAAAGTCATTAGTATTTTGACCGTGATATCTTCACTTTCGTACCAATCTTGAAGAGCCTTTACAAAGGGTTGTCGAGCTTCTTTGGATTGATAATGGACAAAAAACTGCTCAAATTGATCAAACAATAAAATTAATGGCTTTTGAGTAACTTCAATGGCTTTCTTTAAAACTGACAGCAAATCTAACTGCTCTAACTCTTCATTGGAGAAAGCTAATTTTAACGTTTTAT
>JBEIFD010000361.1:0-4545 GCA_040382535.1 Merismopediaceae cyanobacterium | reverse complement strand
TATCCAAATCCAACGTTTTCTTTCGATACCAATTCAACTGATCAACCAAACGCTCATCAATATACTGTTTAGCTTTTAACGGAGAATAGAGATCATTTTTATTTTTCCTAGATTGTTTATTCTCTTCTGTCTGAAACATTAGAAATGTTAAGCGATAAGCCAGAAAATCTTTGTTTACAAGAAATTGTTTATTCCGCTTTTTTCGCAACTGTCTAAGCAAAACCGTTGACCCAAACTGATTAATCTTCTTTAACCAAGATGGACGCTTATTAACCCTGGGTTCATGCCAAAACAGACCCGACTGATTGACCTGTGTTTTCATCAAACGTTCATTAATCGCCTGAATTTCCTGAGCAAAATTAAGATCCCTAAGTTTTGGATCACTGTAATTCCCGACCTGAGTACGATAACGATAAATTTCCTGCCTAATCGTTTCTGCACTAGCCCGCAACAAAATCCAATTAACCCCCCGACCAAACTTGACTGTTCCTGCCAATAAAATACTGACCGAAATTGGAGCGAGAATAACTAAAATCCCCAGGAACTCGTTAATAAGCTCGTGAATATTAGGAAAATAGGGAAAATATTGACGAATAGCTAGAGTTAAATCGAAACCATCGTGATAATTTTTAAATTGAGAGTGCAAGACCGCCAACAACGTCACAATCACACTCAGGCGCAAAATCAATAATCGCAGAAAAATAAACCGCTTTTGAGCATTCGTGGCACTACGATCATAAATCGTAAATGTTTGCCAAATATCTGCCAATAAAATTTCGTTTAACTCCAAAGAAGAAGAAACGTCTGTTGAATTTAGTGGTTCCATCGGTTCATTCATAACGGTAAAAATTTCTTTCTTAAAATTTCCTTAAATTGTTCAAAAGAATCTTCTAGATTAAAAAGCGTAATCTCACCTGTTTCTGTTAGATTAGCTACTTCTCGCCGAATTTCCTGCTCAGGATGATTCACCGCCTCCGCAATCTCATCCGCCAACCTGCCACTGCCCTCAATCACTAACAACGGCCGATGAACTCGCAAATTTTCCATTGCATCTACTAAGGCAATACTTCCCCCATTAATTAACACCGTCACCGAAGGATAATCACCCGCCACTTGACTGGCAATTTCCGCTAACCAACGTGATTCATCCCCCCATTGCTCCCCAGGCACTAAAAAAAAGTGAGTATGATGAGACTCCAAATCTATTAACTCCGTTGAAACATCTTCAACATTCGGCAACTTCACCAAACCGATGGGAGAAACCCCCACCAACGGAAAAGTCCCTGAAATCTCTTCCCTCCCCTGGCCCATCAACCGCATCACCCCCGCATCCGTCCCCCCGTCCGCCACAATTAACCCCAATTCCTGAGCTAAAGGAGCTAAAACTTCGCTAAACAAACGCTGTAAACGCTGTAAATCCTCTTCACTAATTAAACTTGCCCCCCCGATCGCCACTAAAACAGGACGAGGCTCCGTTAAATTGACCGCAACCAAAGCCGAAGCCAAATCTTGCTCAGGATCTACATTGAGGACTTGCGCGGTTTGTCCATTCTTAAAAACGATGGGAAAGCTAGATTGCATCAGAAAAAAGGTCAAAAAAAAGGGAATCAGACTTGTTGGCTAAAGACGATCAACGGGAACTATTTTGTTTCCTATTCTTGCAAATATTTCGATTTTTGGGAAATTACGCGATCGCCATGTTTGTATTACTCTAAAGATAAAACGCGATCGCACGTGTAGCAAATTCATCCCTAAAAGCTGTACTCGAAGATCCCTGACAAATTGAAATATCGTTCCTTAAATTAAACAACGAATAGCTTCTAATAATCCCCTTGCTTTATTGATAGTTTCTTCGTATTCTTTTTCAGGATCAGAGTCAGCCACTAAACCCGCCCCTGCTTGCACAGTAACTATGTGTTGATTATTGCCCTGGGGTCGCACTACCATCGTCCGAATCGCGATCGCGGTATTTAACTGACCTTCAAAATCATAGTAACCATAAACCCCAGAATAGGGGCCACGACGTTCGGGTTCGAGTTCGTTGATGATTTCCATCGCCCGAATTTTAGGTGCGCCACTGACGGTTCCAGCAGGGAAACAGGCTTTGAGCAAATCCCAGGCGGTTTTATCAGGGTCTAATTCGCCGATTACGTTACTGACAATGTGCATTACGTGGGAATAGCGTTCGATTACCATTAATTCGTCAACTTTTACCGATCCTTTGACACACACACGACCCAAATCATTGCGTCCCAAATCCACCAGCATGATGTGTTCCGCGATTTCCTTGGGATCTTGCAATAAATCTTCGGCGAGGGCATTATCTTCGGTTAAAGTTGCACCACGTTTGCGAGTACCCGCGATCGGTCTAACGGTGGCTTGAATGCGGCCATCTTCTAAACGTTCGGCTTTGACCATCACTTCGGGACTAGAGCCAATAATCTGCCAATTCCCTAAATTAAAATACGCCATGTAGGGAGAGGGATTAATCAACCGCAAAGAACGATAAAGATTAAATGGTGCATCGCAATAACTTGTCGTCAGGCGTTGAGACAGAACAACTTGAAAAATATCTCCTGCTTTGATGTATTCCTTGGCTTTTTTGACATTTTCACAAAACTTTTCCCGACTAATATTACTGCTGTAATTCAAATCTTGATTTCCCACAGAACGAGGATGTAATTCTAAATAACTTGCTTCCCTGGGCAGGGGTAATTGTAGTTTTAAAACTAACTTGGTAACGCGATCGCAAGCTTCTTGATAGGCGACTTCTAGATCAACCTGATCGCCCCGTAAATCCGCATAGGCGATCGCCCAAATCTTGCGCTTAACCTGATCAAAAATAATCAGATTATCAACCTGCATCCAGACCCCATCGGGTAAATCCTTCTCCGTCTGGGAATAAACAGGAACACGGGGTTCCATCCACTGAATTAACTCATAACCCCAAAAACCAAACAATCCCCCAATTCCAGGCGGCAATTGGCTCAACTTAACAGGATGGATGGGAGCTAAACAATCCGATAAAACTTCGAGGGGATTGCCCTCAAATACTTGCGTTTTACCAGTGCGATAGGTCTGGGTGGTTTGATTTCCCCTAGCTTCTAATACCCAAACGGGATCACTTCCCAAAAAACTGTAACGACCCAGTTTTTCTCCCCCTTCTACCGACTCTAATAGAAAACTGTAGGGTTGACCCGTACAAACTTTGTACCAAGCTGAAACAGGCGTTTCTAAGTCGGCGACCCATTCTTGATAAACGGGTATGAAATTGCCCTGACTAGCCAAAGCCTTGAACTCGGAAAATTCTGGAAAAATCATAATGGGGTATAATTCGGGATCAATGTCCCAGAATTTGGTGAAGTTGCTACTTTGTCCATAGTTAATAATAATTTACTACCAACTATTAACAATTCGCGCTTCACCGAATCTGGGTTCACTGAAAATTAAGCACTATAGGGGGTTTTACCCGAAAATTTCAGAGTAACGGGTTCAGGATTTTTACCGATACTTCTGGCATTTGAACCAACGGCGACCCGACCAGCATTAACTTTTTCTGGGAAGACACCGTCTGCGGGGTGGAGATATTGAACTTCACCACTGGGGAAAACGCGATAGATTTTGTAATCTTCGATTTTGGGTTTGAATTTTGTCCGTAACTGGGTTCCCAAGGCGAGACACTGTTCTTTACGGGCAAGATATAAAAGGTTTTCACCTTCGTTCATGATGGCGGCTCCACCAGTGGGCATTTCAAACACTTGTTCGGTGCTGCTTGTCCAGGTGATAGCATACTTTTCTTCGCGGTCAGCTAGAGCAAGTAAACCGCCGGTACTGCCACCAAATTTGGGGGGTTGTCCAGAAAGCTCAGTCATATAATGATAAGTTGATTACAAAGGTATTTTAGGGAATCCTATCACTGAGAAAGCCTCTCTTTTATCATTTTGTCAAGAACTGTAACAAAACGAGATGTGATCGTCTTCTCTGGGGGAATTCTCCTCGTCTTATTTTTTTGATGCTTTGAACAAATTTTAACCTTTGCTGGTATGATGACAGGGTTCCGCGATCGCCTAAATTAAGATTAATTAGTCTAAAATTGCTTTAATTACCTAGATCAGCTTTAATTTAGGGAGTTTGAGATCATTCTGATCTATGGGGATCGCGATCGGCCCTAAAACAGCCTAAAGGCTGAAATGATCAATTCTGAAAGAAAGTTATGAAACATAGAATTTTGTCTTCAGTCAACAGAGAGAATTAAGTTATAACTAAGGGATTAATTAACATCGTTAACTTTTACGGCATTTCATGGTTAAATCCCCTACAGGATAAGGACATAATATTTTATGTCTCTATAAAGATTTGTCCGTTATCACAACCCAATTTGCTGTAATTTAACCCAATTTGCTGTAATTTATTGAAAGTCCTCCTATGGAAATTCGTCAGATCGCCCTAGTCGTTAATATTAATGCCTATCCCGTTCTATCGTCGCTACAAACGTCAGCTTTTAATCGAGAAAGATTAGGGCAGTATTTGACAGAATACGGTAAT
>JBEIFD010000360.1:0-4568 GCA_040382535.1 Merismopediaceae cyanobacterium | reverse complement strand
TTGGGTTAATGCCGAATTCCAACGGGGAAACCTCAAGGGAATGAGGTCATGTACCATGATAATATTACGAGTTTTTTGATATAAAGGAGCTTCGGGAATGGGTGAAAATAATAAATTAGCTTTGAGTTGTTTATAAATTTTAGGTAATTGGAATTGTGTCCAGAGTAGGCGATTGAAATGACCTTTTGTTCCCTGGGCAGGGGTTAGATTATTGGGAATAGAATGACAATTAAATTCGGGATAATGATGGGCTGTTAAAAGAGTTGGATCTAATTTTTTTAAGTAGGGAAAAACGTTAGCAGCATAGGTACTAATTCCCGTTGGTTCTGCTAGTAAGAAAGAAAGATTAATTAGTAAGTGAGGATTAGTCATAATATGATTATTTTTATTCATAGTGACTCCACATTCGTAGTACTTTAACCGTTTTTTCTGCTGCTTGTTTTGTCAAAATTACGTTCCACATTACCAATCAATATCCTTAACATCAATACAGTCTTCTATGCTCGTTGCGGCTGATTGATGAATTGATTCGACCATACCAGGAATAGATTGAAGATAGAGAGTTTCTTGGATTTCGTTCCATTCTTGTTCAGAAATTAAAACAGCATTACCTGTTGTTTCTTGAACGAGAATAGGCTGTTGTTTTTCATTGATTTTAGCAATGAGTTGAGCAAGGTCAAAAGTTGGCTGTTCGATGATGATAGTTTCCATATTGGTAAAAATATTGAAAATTCTATTGATTTATTATAGGATATCTTTGGGATTTTTATTGATTAAGAACTAAACAATAAACTTTTAAAGTAGCTTGAGCCGTTTTTCTCCAAGAAAATTTACTAGCTTGTTCTTTTCCCTTAAAAATTAAATTATCTCTCAAAACGCGATCGCCTATCAGATTTAACATTGCATCAGCTAATTCCATCGAATCATTAGGATTAATCAACAAAGCCCCATCCCCCGTCACTTCAGGTAAAGAAGAACTATTAGACGTAATCACAGGTGCGCCGAGGGTCATCGCTTCCAGAACAGGAAGGCCAAACCCTTCATAAAACGAGGGATAAATAAAAGCCTCTGCTTGACTATAAAAAAGAGCAACTAAATCATCGCTTAGATAATTCAAATGATGAATCTCAGCGTGATAGGGAGATTGATTAATCATGTCTAAAATAGGTTGATATTTCCAGCCAGTTTGACCGATTAAAACTAATTGATGTTCAATTTTATAGTTTTGTTTTAAATAATTAAAAGCTTGAATTAAACCAATGACATTTTTTCGGGGTTCTAGGGTGCTAACGAACAAAAAATAAGGTTTAGTAAAATCGTAGGAAAAACTAACTTTAAGCTCTTCTATTTGCTGATTAGTTAAATAATCGGCGTGATAACGACTAGCTTGATAAGTCACATAAATTTTATTAGGATCAATTTTTAATAATTCTACTAAATCGCGTTTGGTATTTTCTGAAAAAGTAATAATAGCATCTGTAAATTTTAAACAGTTTTTAATGCGGTCTAAATAAGTTTTAACAATTGTTGGCACATAGTCTGGATACTTAACAAACGTTAGATCATGAATCGTCATAATATTACGACTTGTTGGATGAGGATAAACAAAATGATCCGTTCCATGAACGACATCAGGCCGATCCAGCGATCGCGAAAAATAAGCGAGTAAGGGATTAGGGAACTTCATTAAAGCATTTGTTACCGTCACGGGAATTGCTAAACAATGGGGGGAATAGGCTTTAATTAATTCATTCGGAAAGAAATTTCTGGATAACCAATTTTTAAAAGTCGGCTGGAAATAAATATCTAATTTAAAATCTTCCGATGCTTGTAATTGATCCAGAGCTTTAATCAAATTTAAAGTATAAACACCGACCCCACTGGGTTTATCTCTAATCGGCGTAGCATCTAGGCAAATTTTCAACATAAATCAATCTTTTTATAAAATTTAATGGTCTTGCGTCACAGATTATTAGAAAATAAAAAAGGTTGACCTAACCCATTTTTTCCTATCCGAAAATTATGTCCCCTATCACTATTGCTGTGCCTGCAACGACCGCTAATCTTGGCCCTGGTTTTGACTGCCTGGGTGCGGCTTTGAATCTGTATAATCACTTCACCTTTAGCATTTTGCCAGATTCGGAGCCTGATTTTTTAATTACCGTGACAGGAACAGAAGCCGATCACGCAGTGCCGCTTCGCGATCGCGTCAGTCGGGACGAGACTAATTTACTGTATCAATCTTTTCTCAAGTTTTATCAACATTTGGGACAAACACCACCAAAAACGAAAATGGAAATCCAGTTAGGAGTTCCCCTAGCCAGAGGTTTAGGTAGTTCCGCAACAGCCATTGTGGGGGGATTAATGGGGGCGAATTTATTGGCGGATAAACCGTTGTCTCTATCGGAAATTTTAGATTTAGCGATCGCGATCGAGGGACATCCTGATAATGTGGCTCCTGCTCTTTTGGGAAATTGTCAGCTTTCGGTTAAAGATGATGAAAAATGGCAAATTACTCCCCTAAACTGGCATCCTGAATTGGTTCCCGTTGTAGCCATTCCCGATTTTGAACTTTCCACTGAAATGGCCCGTTCTGTCTTGCCTCAGCATTATTCTCGCGCCGATGCGATTTTTAATGTGGCCCATATTGCCCTATTGGTAAAAGCGATTGAAAGTGGACGAGGAGAGTTATTAGCCATTGCAATGGAAGATAAAATTCATCAACCCTATCGTCAAAGTTTAATTAAAGGCTACGAATCGGTTAAAACCGCCGCGATCGCCGCAGGAGCCTATAATCTAGTGATTAGTGGTGCTGGCCCTACGGTTCTCGCGATTACTCATCCTGAGCAAAGTTTAATCGTACAAAATGCGATCGCAACGGCTTGGCAAAAGGAAGGTATCAACGCGATCGTCTCGGCATTGCAAATTGATTCTCAAGGAGCGCGAATTACTTCACAAAATTAAGGCATAAATCATGGTATGGTGAAGGGCATGAAAAATGGGAAACGGACTGCAACCAATACCGTCTCAGCCCCGAAAATCCTTGCTGTTGTCAATGGCAAAGGCGGAGTCGGGAAAACTACTACGGCCATCAATTTAGCGGCGATTCTCGCAGAAAATCATGACGTTCTGCTGGTGGATGCTGATCCCCAAGGTTCGGCGACCTGGTGGGTAGAACGTAGTGAAGAGGGAATGGCTTTTGATTTAAGTACGGAAAGCAATCCAGCCATGCTTAGTAATCTTCATCAAACCGAAAATTATCACCTCATTGTGGTGGATACGCCCCCCGCCCTCCGTTCTGAGGCATTGAAGGCTGTTATTAACCTGGCGGATTATTTGGTTTTGCCCACGCCGCCCGCCCCGATGGATTTAACGGCTCTGATTGAAACGGTACGAACAGCAGTCAGACCTTTAAAAGTTGCCCATCGAGTTTTGTTAACTAAAGTGGATTCTCGCAGTTTGAAAGAAACCCTAGAGGCTCAAAATACTTTATTAGAGTTGGGAATACCTGCTTGTAATGCCTTTGTTCGCAACTATAAAGCCCATGAGCGATCGGTTTTAGAAGGGGTTGCAATCACCGATTGGAAAGGAAAAAATTCGCGGGAAGCCCAGTCTGATTATCGTCGGGTGGCGGAAGAATTGTTACGAGAATTAGGTTAAAGTTGGGTTAATTCTTTATTTATAGATAAGTTTTTACATCAAATCTCTCAAACAATAATATGGTTAAAAAAAGTTTATCCGATGTCCTACGTGAAGAAATGAAACCTCAAGATTCAACGGAATCTAATTCTCCTGTTGTAGAAACTCCACCTGTTGAAAAAAAAGAAATATCAATGGACTGGGAAAAGGCGATCGCGTCTGCTAATGAAAAAGTGAGTTTGTTAACCGCAGAGTTAGCCACTGAAAAAAAAGAAAATAAAAGCTTACAAAGTGAATTAGAAAAAGCAAATCAATTCAAAACTTTATTAGAAGAACAAAAGGAGTTAGTTAAAAAATTAACGGCGGATTTAAAAAAAGCGAATACGATTCAAAAATCTTTGGAAACTGAGACGGAAAACGCTAAAACGATGTCTGATCAAATCAAAGGTTTAGAACAGGAACTTGGAGAACAAAAAACCTTAGTGACTAAGCTTTATGAAGAATTACAACAAGCCGAACAAAAACTTCTTGAAACTCCAAAATCTGCTCAATTATCGGTTAAACCTGCACCTTCTGCGATCGTTCCCGCCTATCGGATTGGTCGTTATGTTGCTCCTGCCCAACCCCCTGTAACGTTATCGGATGAAGTGATTGGTTGGTTTGATTAATGTTAGTTTTGCATTATTGAATATTTGGTAATGAGAGCAAAACAAAACGGATTGCTGTCGCAACGACGGCAGTAAAGAGAATGCCGATTAATGCCCAAATTTGTCTATTTTGACTTCCTTCTACTCGCTCTAGTCGCTTATCCAGAGATTTAATATCTCCTCTAATCTCAGCAAGTTCTACTCTGATGTCGTTAATTCCGTCAAGTTTTTGGTTGATTTGGGCTAAAACTTCCCGTAAATCGGTTTCAATGATGATAGGAG
>JBEIFD010000359.1:0-4571 GCA_040382535.1 Merismopediaceae cyanobacterium | reverse complement strand
CTGATCCGATTGGCGTAATAACCGCATAATTCCTCTAGTCTCTGACTCACAAATCTTTCCTGCAATTGCTCCGATAACTGAAAATAGTTAACTTCTTTTTTATTCGTTTGATACTTTTGTAAGTAAAACTCAAACTGACCATGTAATGTTTTTATGCAGATTTTTCTCGTACCATTACACCATAAGTTTAGTTTTTTTTACTTTTTTCGTGAACTCGCTTTGTGCCTGCGCCAGCAAGGTTGCCTCTATTTCAGGCAATACTTTCTGTTTCATCTGTTCTACACCTCCTTCTATGTCATGTAAGCTTTGGGTTCCTATTTCCATTGCAAATGGGCTGTTTTGGCTGAGAATATTTCCCATTTCGTTACGAATCACGAATTCTACCGTCACTTTCATCCTTTTTACTCCTTTTTTTAAGACAATCTGTTTTTTTGCTTTCTCTTCATTTTACCTAATCATCCACTAATTATTTACAGGTGGGAATATTCTGAATAATTCGGAAATTATTTATGTCCAGTGATCAGGAAATTATTTTAGACCTTTATCACGCTCTTAATCAAATTCTTACCTTTACCCAAAATATGGATAAACAAGGAACAAATGATTGCTAATGATTGCTAAAAAACTTCTAGATCCTTAAATTCCATCAATTTTTGAGCATTGGCAGATTCACCACAACTGCGAGGAGTCGGAAATAATTTATTAGGATTCGCTAAATTATCAGGATTAAAACAATCCCTCACCCAAGCCATTGTTTCTAAATCTGTTTCATTAAACATTGAGGGCATAAAATTATTTTTATCCGAGCCAATGCCATGTTCTCCTGATAAACTTCCCCCTAATTCTACACAGCATTTCAGGATTTCTCCCCCTAATTCTTCTACCCTTTCCCATTCTCTAGGCACAGAATTATCGTACAAAACAAAGGATGTAAATTGCCATCTCCTGCATGGAAAACATTAGCAATACGGAAGCCATATTTATCTCCCAACGCATTAATATCTCCCAAAATTTTTACTAAGCAATTACGAGGAACGACCCCATCCTGAACAAAATAACTGGGACTCATTTTTCCTGCCGCCGCAAAGGCCGCTTTTCGTCTTATTTACATTGCTGAACGAGTTTCTAAATCATTAATTTCTGTCCCTGCGGGAATAATTCCTGACGCTAGCGATAAAAAATTAGGATTGATCAAAAAAGAAGATCAATCCTAACCATAAACGAGGTTAAAAGTTAACAAAAGCTAGATTTAGTTTTGGGACATTTTCTGAGTGGGAAGAGTGCCAACTTTAATCGAAATTTTCACGGGACGATCATCACGGGAAACTTCTAGGGGAAGTTCTTCACCAATACTGGTTTTTTCAACGATCGCCTGAACTTCGCTAGGGGTCTTGATTTCTTGTCCATTAACGCTTTGAATCACATCACCCGATTGAATTCCCGCTAAATCCGCAGGAGAGTTGGGCATCACTTTCATGATCACCACACCGCGATCGCTCTTTAAATCCACACCACCCTTTTCTTTTAATTGTTGTTTTAACTCAGGGGTGACTTCGACCATTTGAATACCGAGGTAAGCATGATCGGCCTTACCTGTAGTAATCAATTGTTGGGCGATTTGTTGCGCTTTATTAATAGGAATCGCAAACCCAATTCCTTGGGCATTTTGAATAATCGCCGTATTCATGCCGATCACTTCACCATTGGAATTTAAAAGTGGCCCACCAGAGTTTCCTGGATTAATCGCCGCATCGGTTTGGATAAATTCCACCCGTTTATCGCTAATTCCCACCTCGGAGCTACTCCGTCCCCTGGCACTGATAATTCCCGTAGTGACAGTGTTATCTAAGCCCAAAGGATTACCGATCGCGATCGCCCATTCCCCAACCTGTAGCCGCTCAGAGTTGCCCACTTTAACGACGGGCAAATTATCAGCTTCAATTTTAACGACAGCGACATCGGTAGTAGGGTCAGTTCCCATGACTTTTCCTTGAAGAGTGCGACCATCTTTGAGAGTAACCGTCACTTGATCGGCTCCATCGACCACATGAGCATTGGTTAAAATTTGTCCATTTTCAGTCAAAATAAACCCTGAACCTGTTCCCCGTTCCACTTTGGTATCAGGAAAATGGGGAGCTTGGGAACCAAAAAAGCCTTGGAAGAAGGGATCGTTAAATTGTTGGGGAACTTCGGTTTTGACGGTCTTTTGGGCATTAATTCGCACAACGGCAGGGCCAGTTTCTTTGACCACATCTACCACGAAATTGGTTGGGGCAGGCATTGCGGCGATCGCCGATTGATTAATAGGATTAGAATTATTTGCTTTGACAATGGGATTTTCAGCAATACTGCTTAACAGTTGAGGGTTGGTCAGAGCATAGGTTCCGCCGACTCCAAGCCCCATGCCAAAGACGACAAAACCGACATAGGCGATCGTTTTTTTAGAAATTGATCCGTTATTAGAACGGGGATTATTATTTAATGAATAGTCTTTCATAGTGATTACATTTAGCCTGATCAAAAGGAGGAAAGTCAGCCCGATGAGGAGCATCTGGGAAAACGGTTTGGGCTGACACTCTTTTAATATAGGGGGCGGGTTTGTCAGGCGTATGTCGAGGACATGAACTTTCTGTGACGATTAATTTCGTTTCAATTCTGGGTTAAAGAGATAAGCTGTTGTGCATTTAAATTGCATAGTGATTTTTCTGAAAGCTCTGTAAACAAAGGGCTTAAGCCCCTTGCCTCTATGCGTTTTAGATGATGAACGGCTTATTACATCAACTCACTTAAAATAAATTGGTGGGAAAGGCCCACCGTGATTTCAAACTTCAAAAACCTTATTTTTGTCCCGCTTTAACACATTCTTCAACCAAGGGCAGAACCGATTCCACATCTTTCCAACCCAAAATTTCTGTTACTTTCTTTTCCAGATTTTTGTAGGTGCGGAAAAATTCGGCGATTTCTTCTAACCGATGGGGCGCAATATCTTTAAGAGATTTGACATTGGCATAACGGGGATCTTTGTCAGGGACACAGAGGATTTTTTCGTCGCGATCGCCACCGTCAATCATTTCCAACATTCCAATGGGACGGGCGGTAATCACACAGCCAGGAAAAGTCGGTTGATCCATGATCACCATGCCATCGAGGGGATCGCCATCATCAGCGAGAGTATTGGGAATAAAACCATAATCGTAGGGATACTGCACAGACGCATAGAGAACACGGTCTAACGCGAGGGCATTGAGGTCTTTGTCAAATTCATACTTATTTTTACTGCCAGCAGGAATTTCGACTAAAACATTCACTAAGCCTGGCTTGGGTTGGGCGGGAATACGAGCTAAATCCACGAATTTTTCTCCGAATATTACAATTTTTAAGAATTAATGATTGAGTAACTTTCTAGATACCCGCTTAGCATTTTACAGGCAAAGCCGAACACTAACTGAGTTTTAGTCAAGGTTTACCCTTTACGGTCAAATTGCTGTTGGTAGGCTAGATAAACCGCTTCTAGGAAAATATTGGCAGAAGTTTCATCGGGAATATCTTCTAATTTAATTAAAGATTTGGCTTGATGGGCTAATTTGACGCTCAATTCTCGACGACCTTTGGCTAACATTCCCTCACGCCGTTGCAGGTATTCTCGGATAGTGGCAAAATCTTCGGGCAGTAAGTCCGCGATCGCTGAATTTTCTAAAAGATTTTGGGCTAGAATTTCGGCTTCAGGGGAAATAATCAACTTTTTGGCAGGCAAATTTTGTTCTTCTTGAATCACTAAAGTTCCCGCCAGCCAATCCCCCAGACGTTTTTCAGATTTACTAAAAATAATCAAAAACATTCCTAAAAAAAGCACATCATCCAGGGGTCGCAATAACGCCCTAAGGGTCGCTTGGGGAAGTCTAATAGGACGGCCATCCTCTCGAATGACACGAATTTTAACAATACGCTTTCCTGGCGTTTGACCCTGCCAAAGGGTTTCAAAAAACGTGAAATATCCTACATAAATACTAAATGTTATCAGTAATTGAATTGCCACTAACCAAAGGCCAATCGTCTTACTGTCAATCAAACTATCGATATTAACAACTTCATATAAAAAATAAGAAAATAAAGCCCAAGTAATGAGAAAAATAATTAAAATTAATCCCAAAATAATATCGTCAATGACTAGGGCATAGGCGCGATTGCCAATCCCCGCTAGGGTAAAATCTAACTCCACACTTTCAGGCGTTTGTAGGGTAACTTTATTGAAAAAACGCATAAATCATTAGTTGATAATTGATAGTTGATAAGTCTCACTCAAGGGCGAACGCAATTCGTCCCTACCCAATGTTTTGGGGGATTGTAGGGGCGCAAGGCTTGCGCCCAAAGGTTCAAGGTTTTGCGTCCAAAGGTTCAAGATTTTGCGTCCAAAAGTAGTAAATTTAACTGATACCATTGATCAAAGAGAGCCATTGATGGTTGATTGGTAGGATTTTTAAAAAATTTAATTACTGGGGGTAGTCTTCTTCAATCCCAAAACATCCTTGGCAGATAGTCCATCACCTTGAAAGCCAAAATACCAGATGGCG
>JBEIFD010000358.1:0-4585 GCA_040382535.1 Merismopediaceae cyanobacterium | reverse complement strand
GAAAAAGTGTTATCCAATGCCCAGGAAGCCAAGGCCCGTGATGCTCGATTAATTGGTGTCATCCCGACGGACAGCCCTGAAACGCGATCAATTTTCGATGATTTGCTGTTGGTTCCCCAGGTGGATGAGTTATTGTCTCCCATTGTGGCGGTGATTCCGTTGCAGTTGTTGTCCTATCACATTGCTTCTCGTCGGGGCTTGGATGTGGATCAACCGCGTAATTTAGCCAAGTCGGTGACGGTGGAATAACTCTGGAAAAGATGATCGCATAGTGACGCTTCGCGATCGCCTTTTTCTTAATCGGGAAGAGGGCGATCTAAAAAAATTTCTCCAGAACGTCATTTTGTTCTATAGCAGACTACTGAGATAGGAGATAATCTGTATATTGGTTTCCGTTCACTCTTTGTGAGTAGTCAATTTATAGAATGGTCAATCTAACCCCGAATCCCAGCTACAGTGTTAATCTCCGCATTGAATTACCCAATCGCTCAGGGACACTTGCCAATGTCACCAACGCGATCGCCTCTGAGGGAGGGAGTTTCGGACAAATTTCTCTCATCGAAAGTACGCTTAAAATTACCCAACGAGAAATCACCGTTAATGCCTCTAGTGCAGAACACGCCGAAAGAATTGTCGATGCGGTCAAGGCCCTAGAAGACGTTAAATTAATCAGTGTTTCTGACCGTACCTTTGATTTGCACAAAAATGGGAAAATTACCGTCGAAAGTCGGATTCCCATTACCTCTCAAGCCGATTTGGCCATGGCCTATACGCCAGGAGTGGGTCGCATTTGCCGCGCGATCGCCGATGATCCCGATCTGGTTTATTCTCTCACCATCAAAGGTAATACCGTGGCCGTCGTCACCGATGGCAGTGCGGTCTTGGGATTAGGGAATTTGGGGCCAGAGGCCGCTTTGCCCGTGATGGAAGGAAAAGCCATGCTATTTAAGCAATTTGCAGGAATTGATGCCTTTCCTATTTGTTTAGACACCCAAGACACGGAAGAAATCATCAAAGCGGTGAAACAAATCGCACCCGTTTTTGGTGGCGTTAACCTGGAAGATATTGCGGCTCCCCGTTGCTTTGAGATCGAAGCCCGTTTGCGCCAAGAATTAAAAATTCCTGTTTTTCATGATGATCAACACGGAACGGCGATCGTCACCCTAGCCGCTTTAATTAATGCGCTGAAACTGGTGAATAAATCCTTTGATTCCGTCCGCATCGTCATTAATGGGGCAGGGGCGGCAGGACTCGCGATCGCCTCTTTATTGCAAAAAGCAGGAGCGGCGACCATCTGGGTTTGTGATTCTAAAGGGATTCTTTCTAAAAATCGTACTGATTTGAATTCTCAAAAATTAGCCTATGCCGTCAGTGCCACAGGAACCTTAGCTGATGCAATGGAAGGAGCCGACATCTTTTTGGGAGTCAGTGCGCCTGGCGTTGTCTCACGAGAAATGGTGAAATCGATGGCGAAAAATCCCATTGTCTTTGCGATGGCTAATCCGATTCCTGAAATTCAACCCGAACTGATCATTCATGATGTGGCAGTGATGGCAACGGGGCGCAGTGATTATCCTAATCAAATTAATAACGTTTTGGCGTTTCCTGGGGTCTTTCGGGGAGCCTTGGACTGTCGAGCCAGGACAATTACCGATAATATGTATTTAGAAGCGGCTAAGGCGATCGCCTCTCTGGTTTCGATTCATCAACTCGACAAGGAACATATTGTCCCCTCGGTCTTTGATCCCAGGGTATCCAGTGCGGTGGCGGGTGCAGTTCAACACGCGGCTCGTACCGAAGGCATCGCGGCCCAATAATCTCTCATAGCGGCAATTAAATTGTCACTCTAGATACCATGAAGGGGAAAGACGACCAAGTTAGAAAAAAACGATCTTCTGTTCGTTCTTTCGACGAAATTCCAGAAGTATTGCGGGATAGCCCCTCGGTAACGCCCGCCCCTAGCAATAACTTTCCTCTCATGGTCACTGCTGGGTTAATGGGTTTAGGACTCTTGGCTTTATTAGGGGTTTTTCTGATTTGGAGACCCTTTTCACCCTCTGTCGAGACTCCCACAGCGATCGCGTCTCCCGATCAACCCAAGCCAACGGTTTCCCCTTCGGCTCCAGAAGTCGATAATGTTTTGGGTCATTTACCCTATAAAGAAGCTCCTGCGGCTGAATTAAAGGCAATTACGCCTGATGGTAGGATCAAGCTCCGTCAAGCGGCGGCAAATCAATTTTTACAGATGCAGAGGGATGCGAGGGCGAGTGGGGTAATTTTAGTGCCTATTTCGGGTTTTCGTGGCATTCAAGAACAAAATTATCTCTTTTTTGGGGTCAAACAACAGCGATCGCAGGATGCCCGCAAACGAGCCGAAGTTAGCGCGCCGCCTGGCTATAGTGAACACCATACGGGCTATGCCTTTGATGTGGGAGATGGGAAAAACCCAGGAGCTAATTTAAAACAAAGTTTTGATCAAACAGCGGCCTTTAATTGGATGGAAAACAATGCCGCTAAATATAGTTTTGAGATGTCCTTTCCCAAAGACAGTCCCCAGGGAATTAGTTACGAACCTTGGCATTGGCGGTATGTCGGCGATCGCCAAAGTTTAGAAATGTTCTATAAAGCGAGAAATCTGCGTGAGCAATAAAACCCATCATCACGATCACCACCACGATCACGGCCACCATCATCACCATCACGCCCCCAGCAATTACAATCGCGCTTTTTTAATTGGATTAATTCTGAATGTCGCGATCGTCGTGTTACAGGTCGTTTTCGGTTTGCTCAGTAATTCTTTGGCCTTATTAGCCGATGCGGGCCACAATTTAAGTGATGTTTTGGGTTTAGTCATTGCCTGGGTTGCGAGCTGGTTAGTGAGTCGTCGTCCCACTGCTCGCTATACCTATGGTTTAAGGCGTTCTTCGATTTTGGCGGCGTTGCTCAATGCTTGTTTAATTATGATTGTGTTGGGCGCGATCGCCGTTGAAGCCATCCACCGTTTCCAAAATCCCACCGAACTCAAGGAAGGAGTCGTCATTATCGTCGCCGCGATCGGAATGGTTTTTAATGGATTTACCGCTTGGTTATTTGCCGCCGATCACCAAAAAGACTTGAATATCAAAGGCGTATTTCTGCACATGATTACCGATGCTTTGGTATCCCTGGGCGTTGTTTTGGGTGCAGTAGGCATTATGCTAACGGGTTGGGTCTGGCTCGATCCTCTAATGAGTTTAATTATCACCGTTTTAATTTTCGGCGTTGCTGAATCAAACTATGAATGCCAATTTTGCACGTATCCAAAAGTCAGTCTGAGTCTGGGTTTTAAAAATTCCACAAAAGAAGATTCATATCTCAAATCAGCAACGCCCGGTAATATTCTAATTTCAAGTTAAATCGTTAAAATACACAATACCATGACCCAATCTTTTTCTGTAAACGCTCCCCTTAAAGTTGGCATCGTTGGTACAGGTTATACCGCTAAACGTCGAGCAGAAGCGATCCAAGCCGATGAACGCAGTCAACTATGTTTTGTGATAGGGAATACTCCCGAACATACCGACGAATTTTGTCAAACCTTTGGTATTAATTCGCTAACTTCCTGGCAGCAATTAGTCAATCATTCCGATCTGGATTTAGTCATTATTGGAACGATTAATCGAGATCATGCTTTAATTGCCCAAGCCGCCCTCAAATCAAGTAAACACGTCATTATTGAATATCCTCTTGCTCTGGATTATTTAGTTGGAAAAGAACTATTAGAACTTGCCAAAAAACAAAATAAATTACTTCATATCGAGCATATTGAACTGTTAGGAGGAGTCCATCAGGCATTGCGTCGCTATTTACCTGAAATTGGTGAAGTTTTTTATGCCCGTTACGCAACTATTGTGCCCCAAAATCCAGCCCCCCGACGTTGGACTTATCATCAAGAAAGTTTTGGTTTTCCTCTAATTGCGGCTCTTTCCCGTCTCCATCGTTTTACGGATTTATTTGGCCCAGTGGTTTCTGTGACCTGTCAATCGCGTTTTTGGGATGCACCAGAGGCAGGGTATTTCCGCGCGTGTTTTTGTAATGCCCAATTGCAATTTCAAAACGGATTAATGGCTGATACGGTTTACGCTAAGGGAGAAATTTGTTGGCAAGGTGATCGCAGTTTTGTGTTGCACGGAGATGAGGGAACTTTAAGTTTTGATGGAGAACAAGGCAAACTCATTCGAGGTGAAGAAAGGACCGATTTAGAAGTAGGAAGTCGTCGCGGATTATTTACCCTTGATACTCAGAAAGTATTGGATCACCTCTTTGATGGTTCACCGCTTTATGTCCAACCCGAAGCAAGTTTATACGCTCTTCAGGTAGCAGAAGCCGCCTATCAGTCCTCAAAACAAGGCAAAACAGTTTTTCTAGCGTGATTTAATTTCTGCGATGTATATGATTGAATTTTGGTAATCGTTCAGAGGGACAAAATCTGATAATCTAAAAGTCATGGAAGAAAAACACCTACTAGAGACAGGCGAAATTGACGAAAATGATTGGGATAAAACTCCAGTCAGCGTCAAAAACTTGGTGTTGAAATTAGTTGGAG
>JBEIFD010000357.1:0-4590 GCA_040382535.1 Merismopediaceae cyanobacterium | reverse complement strand
TATACTCATCAGGGTCAATCAGAATTTATAATTGTCGATGAAATTTTAGTGGGAACAGGGCGATCGCCGAATATTGAAGGTCTAAATTTAGAAGCCGTAGGAGTCGAATATAATCAACGAGTCGGAATTCAGGTCAATGATTATATCCAGACCACAAACCCTAATATTTATGGGGCTGGAGATGTTTGCATGAACTGGAAATTCACTCATGCCGCCGATGCCGCCGCTCGCATTGTTATTAAAAATATTTTCTTTTCTCCCTTGGGTTGGGGACGCTCCAAACTCAGCGATTTGGTTATGCCCTGGGTGACTTATACCGATCCTGAAATTGCTCACGTCGGAATCTCTACTGTCGAAGCCGAGGCAAGAGGTTTAGAGATTAAGATAATTAAAATTCCCTTTGAAACCGTCGATCGCGCCATAACAGATGAAGAAACCGAGGGTTTTGTTAAAATTTTGTATAAAAAAGGGTCAGATGAAATTTTAGGGGCAACCATTGTCGCTTCCCATGCAGGAGAAATGATCTCAGAAATCACCACCGCGATCGCGAATAAAATCGGTTTAAGTCAACTTTCGGGCGTAATTCATCCCTACCCCACCCAAGCAGAAGCCATTAAAAAGGCGGCGGATGCCTATCGTCGGACGTTATTAACCCCAAAGGCTAAAACGTTTTTAAGTTTATTGGCTAAATTTTCAAGAAGTTTTTAATTGAGCGTAGGGGCTTAGTTTCTAAGTCCTATTCTCTATGGATTTGGAAGCTAAACCGCTACTAAAGATTAGGGCTATTTTGAGCAGAATATTTACGATATAATCTCTTTTTTTCTCCAGACAGAATGTCTTTTATGAGAACATTAAAATTCGACTTCATCTAATCTTTGTTGCAACAGTTGGGGAAATTGACTATAATATTTTTGATTAAGGGGCGAAGGATGGGGCAGAGGCATTAAACTTACCTGACGTTGATGATTTATTCCTTGATCATCTGTTGCTCTGAGAGTAACAGTTAAACTAGCAGAAAAGCGATCGCCTCCCAGAAAAAATCGATTCACTTCTCCCATTTTGCCGTAGGGAATAAACCATTTAAAAGCTTCTGTTCCCAGGGTAATAATTTGGGTTCCTTGCCAATGGAGGACTAATAATCTTTCTACAAAAGGCCGAAAACGTTCCTTTACTTCTGGGGAATAAGCTTTATTGCCAGGCGGCTTGTAGGGAACCGTATTGGTTAATAAAAGGCGATCGCAAACAGTCTGTAATTCCTGTTTATTTTTTGCTTTTTTACCATGTAAAGCCGAATAAAAACCATTCCTCACCAGAGTTCCCGCCGCGCCAATCAAGGGTTGACCTGCCGCAACTTCATCCCGACCCAAATCTCGGCCAAAAAAACAGAGTTGACTCTGTAAATTCCCACCATAAAGTACAGGCTCTAAGGGATTTTTATGGACAGCCTGATAAATGGGAACATCAATCGGAAAACCTTCCCGTTCCGCTTCCTGGCGAATTTGATCAATAAGTGTAGCAATCTCTGACATAAGGCTCAGATCAAAAAGTGAGCAATTCGTACCATAGCACGATTCTTCTGCTGATAAACTCATCCCAGAAAGATTACAATGACCGTAAATCCGATTAGTCGTATCCATTCCGAAATAGATTATTAGGCTTTAAACCAGGAGAACGAGTTTATAATCAGCAACATTTGGGGGAAAGACCTGATTTTGCACCAAGAGATCCCATCTATGGAACTTGTTTTATTATGGAATAAAGGCATTTTTATCTGAAAATAATCAAAAGTCCCTAGAAGATTTATTTTCGTTATTTCGTCAGGAATCGTTTACTAATTTACGTTATTTAGAAAAAAATTTGTTAATCTTGAAAATAGCAACGGAAGAATCATTATCACAAACCATTGAGGAAAATATGCTGGAATTGCGTAAATCAAAGGAACGGGGTTATGCCGAACATGGATGGCTCAAAAGCTATCATAGTTTTTCCTTTGCTGACTATTATGACCCCAATCATATCAGTTTTAGAAGTCTGCGTGTTATCAATGAAGACCGTATCGACCCAGGCGCGGGCTTTCCGACTCATGGACATCAAGATATGGAAATTATCACCTATGTCCTAGACGGCGAATTGGAGCATAAAGACAGTCTGGGCAGTGGTTCTATCATTCGTCACGGGGATGTTCAACACATGAGTGCAGGAACGGGCATTGCCCATAGTGAATTTAATCCGTCTAGAACTAATCCTGTGCATTTATTGCAAATTTGGATTATGCCGAATCAAAAGGGATTAAAACCTAGCTATGAGGAACAAAAAGTCGATCTAGAGAATGCTTCGGGTAAATTTCAGTTAATGGTTACGCCTGATGGTCAAAATCAAACGATTAAGGTGAATCAGGATATGACGTTATCTGTTGCGATTCTCAAAGCGGGTGAGGAATTCAGTCACGCTCTCGATTCTCAACGTTATGGTTGGTTACAAGTTGCGAAGGGAAATCTCACCCTCAATGATCTACCGCTTCAACCTGGGGATGGAGTCGCGATCGCCAAGGAATCCGGATTAAATATTAAAGCCGAGAGTGATGCTGAAATTTTACTTTTTGACTTAGCCTAAAATTGTAAATCAACCTCTTTTTTACTAAACGGTAAATCCTGATTAATTGCATCAATTTCATCCTGTTCCATTTGATTGATCTCATCAATATAGTGGAGCAGGATTTGGCTCATTCTTTGATTATAAAAGCGGTGTAAACTATAATTTGGCGTTGCAGGAAATCCCCTTCTACGTTTATGTTGGCCGCCCGCCCCTGGATCAAAAAGCGTAATCCCTTGTTGAATTGCCCAATTAATCGGTTGATAATAACAGGCTTCAAAATGGAGACAATCAAACTCTTGAAGGCTTCCCCAATAACGACCGTAGAGATTTTCATCTTTGCGTAAACAAAAGGACAATCCAACGGGATGATCGGGATTATTTTCACTGAAGGCCGCGACTAAAACAACTCGATGTTGATAGGTAGGATAGAGATTTTCAAAAAACTGACGGGTTAGATATTTACTGCCCCAATAAAACTTGTCACAGGTACTACTATAAAACCGATAAATGAGGGGAAATAAGTGATGGGGAATTTCTTCTCCTGCTAGGGTTTTGATGCTTAATCCCGCTTGTTCTACGGATTTGCGTTCTCGTTTAATATTGCGCCGTTGATTAGCATTAAACATTTTTAGGTAATCATCAAAATCACCGAAACCTTGATTTTTCCAAATATAACTGTGGTGCAACCAACTTGTAAATCCGTAGTTTTCCATTGTTTTTCGCCATTGGGGATCAACAAAAAGAAAATTACAACCTGATAGACCGTTGCGATCGCAGAAATGATCGATTTGGGAAACCATGATTTCTGTCAGAGTAAATTCATCTTCTCCTGGAGCCAGGAGAAAACGATACCCTTCGGCGGGGGTAAAGGGGGTCATGCCCAATAATTTAGGATAATATTCAATGCCTAAACGAGCAGCTAAATTTGCCCACTGATGATCAAAGACAAATTCACCGTAACTATGGCCTTTCACATAAAAAGGAGCCGCCGCCACCAGTTCCTGACCTTTCCACACACATAAATGACAGGGTTGCCATCCCGTTTTTGCCGTCGCACTACCAGAGATTTCTAGATTATTGAGCCATTCCCACTCCAAAAAAGGCGTTTTCAACGGTTGAGCTAGGGCATCCCAAGCGGCTTGGGGAATATCGGCTATGCGTTGTTGCCATTTCACGGAATAGGGAGATTTGAATGATTTAAACATGGCGATCGCTGGCTTTACCTCAATTGGCTTTTTTATAGGTTATCGCAACTATTTTGAATGTGACCCTTGATAATGTAAGAAAATTTCCTGTTCTCGTCTTTCTACGCTGATTAACTGTAGGCTTTTGGCTTGGGCGAGAGCAAAACCTTCTCCTTCTACGGGAGTGGGAGCCATTGTACCACCGACTAAAAAGGGGCAAATCGTTAACCAAATTTCATCAATGCAATCTGCTTCTAATAAGCTACTGATAAGGGTTCCGCCGCCTAAGACTGCTAATTTTTTGATTCCTAATTCCCCTAGCTTATTGAATGCTTGTTCCCAATTTATCGCTGATGCTTGATTTTCAATCTGAATGATTTTTTCAAAGCCAGCAGATTTTTGCGATCGCCACTGGTCTGCCCCTTTATCAGTCGTCAAGAGCCAATGGGGGACGGGTTGAGCAAAAAAGGGAAATTGGGGATCGAGCCGTCCTGAAGCCGAACAAACAATCTGTACGGGTTGGCTAGGTTGCGATCGCGTTTGTCGTTGGGCAAGTAAATCAGGATTTTTAATCGATAAAGTGGTTCCGTAGGCTCTGAGGGTTTCCGCTCCAAAAAGGACTCCATCGACTAGGGCAATCTGAGATTCGAGATGGTCTTTATCCTGTTGTGAGCCGAATCGGGCGGCGGTTTTGTGGCGATCGCTAATTTTGCCATCGGCGGTCATCGCTAAAATTACGGTGGTATGGGGGCGTTGCATGGAGGTTGGACTCAAATTTCGGGTTTAATTGCTATTATTTTGAGGTTGGAAC
>JBEIFD010000356.1:0-4595 GCA_040382535.1 Merismopediaceae cyanobacterium | reverse complement strand
ATCGAATAATTTTACCACCAGATTTCTGACGCTGACTGGGGTTTGCTCCCAATCATTTTCGTCAATTTCGCCTGTCTCTAGTAGGTGTTTTTCTTCCATAACTTTTAGATTATCAGATTTTGTCCCCCTGAACGATTACGAAAATAATTCCCCTGAGAATTTGATCGCTCTTTGTTCAGGCTGTCACCTTGGGAAGCATTCTAGGAAGCGAGGGAATGTTACGCCAGGGCAGTTATCGCTTTTTGTTGGGTAGCTAAAATGGTACAGAAAATGGTAGAGTTCCTTTAGATATAAGGATTAGAAGGTTTGGAACAGTAAAGACGCGATCGCGGCTAAAAAGTTTGTTATCCCCATAGGATTAATTAATCACTACAATCGAGCAAAAAATATTACATGACTGCTAACAATAATATTCTTCAATATGAGTCAACCATTTGGGCAACCGCCGATCTGCTGAGAGGTTCTGGTATTAAAGAGTCTGAATGGCCATCCTATATGATGCCTTTTTTTGCCCTGGTGATGATTGAAAGTCGCCTGGTGAGAATGTTTGATGAAATGAAAACAGAAATTGGTGTAGAAGCTTTAACCGATATTTCCCAAGAAGACTTGATCGAGCTTATTCAAGACAAAGGACAGGGCTATAACATTTATATTTTTGAAAAAAACCAAACATTAAAGGATATTTGCCAAAATGATAAAGCCTTTGATATAGATTTTGAGGCATATTTACGGGGTTTTGATGCAGAAACCAAAGATTTGTTAGGAGTTGATGCAACGGAAGGAGAAAAATTTTTAGATATCAAGGGAGTCATCACTAGGCTCAAGGCGAAAAAGGTTTTATTGGGCTATACGAAGGAATGGAGTGGCATTGACCTAAAACCCTTTAATAATTCAGAAATTACGACTCTAGAGGAACATATCAAACGCCGTTGGGCAGATATTTCAGCAGAGACGGCAGGGGAACAATATACGCCTGATGATGTAATCGGGCTAATTGCGGAAATTATTGCATCCAAAATTGACGACTCAGACAAGCTCCTAAAAATTTATGACTGTACCTGTGGTGGCGGCAATCTATTATTTGGAGTAGAGGATCGAATTAACGCCAAGGTAGAGCGAATGACTCAGACCTTTGGGCAAGATTGGAATGATGCGTTGTATGCCCTAGCGAAGATTGAAAGCCGTTTTCGGACAGACTCTAAGATTGAGCATGGCAATACGTTAGTTGATGATAAATTTGATGATCATGGGTTCGATGTGGTGATTGCGAATCCGCCCTATGGAGTGAGTTGGAAGGGCTACCAGAAAGATATTGCTAACGATAAAACCCAGCGTTTTCAATATTTACCCTCAATTTCCGATGGTCAATTATTGTTTATGCAGCACCTCATCTCGAAACTTGCTGTGAAGGGTATGGGGGTAGTGGTTCACAATGGTTCAACGTTGTTTAGTGGGGATGCAGGATCAGCAGAAAGTAATATTCGTAAGTGGATGTTAGACACGGATATTGTGGAAGCGGTGATCCAGTTACCAACGGATGAGTTTTTTAATACGGGCATTTACACTTATCTTTGGGTTTTGAATAAGAATAAATCGCCAGAATGTAAAGATCGGGTGATGCTGATTAATGCGAGTGAGAAGTTTAAGCCGTTGAAGAAAAATAAGGGATCAAAACGAAAAGAGATAGACAAAATTAGTCGTTTAGAGGTGGTAGAAACCTTGACAAGATTTGAAGATAATGAGTATGCGCGGGTATTTGATAAGGAATTTTTCTATTTTAATAAACAAGCGATTATGCTCACGAATGTTGATGATGAGGGTAAAAGTTTTGCGAGTCACTTAAAGGAAAGAAAAAGCAGTCTTAAATTATCGCCTGTTAAGTTAGAAAATGGGGAAAGGACGTTAACTGAATTTATCATTACAAGCTATGATCCCCAAAAGTTTAGCTCGTTAGCGGAACGGTTTGAGCAGGATATTAAGTCTTTTATTGATTCCTTGGATTATAAAGAACAGCCTTTAGTAATAACAACGGAGAAAGCGTTATATCGTTTTGATTCAGATAAGGAAACGTTAATTAAGGAAGTTTTAGGCAAGCAAGAGGCGTTAGGGTGTGGCAAGTTTGTAATTAAAGCGGCCCTCAAGAAGGCGACTAAATCTCAAGGGGAACGAATTGAAGTTACGGTGGAGTTAATGCCCGATTATCAAAAGGATTATGAGATTATTCCTTTTCATCGAGATGAGGTTAAAAATAAGGTAGCGATCGCGGCTTTTATGGCCAAATATATTACGAAGCCGTTTGAGTATTTAGAAAATGCGGTGGGGGTGGAGATTAATTTTAATAAGGTGTTTTACAAGCCTGAAAAGTTACGATCTGTTGGGGATATTCTAGGAGATATTGCTTCTCTTGATCAGGAGTTGGGGAGGCTAGAGCAGGGACTATTGTTATAAAATTTGAGTAAATATTGGGAGGTTTTATATGGTTGCCTTAAAAGAACATTTTCCGAAGTTCACTCCAGAAGAATACTTCGCCTGGGAGGAACAACAGTTAGAACGTCATGAGTACATCGATGGTGAAGTTTATGCGATGAGTGGTGGCACGATCGCTCATGGGGAGATTGCGGGAAACTTTCTTGCTCTACTTAAAGCCTATCTGCGAGGAAGTGGCTGTAAAACCCTTAATTCTGATTGTCGAGTCAGTATTGTAGGTGCGACGAAGTACGTCTATCCTGATATCAGTGTGACCTGTGATGATCGGGATAGGACTACAAGCCAATATGTTACCTATCCTTGTCTAATCGTTGAGGTTTTATCGCCTAGTACAGAAGCCTATGATCGCGGCAACAAGTTCAAAATGTACCGCCGTAATCCCAGTTTGCAAGAATATGTTTTAGTCAGTGTGGACGCGATCGAGATCGAACTATTCCGTAAAACTGAAATAGGTGATTGGCGGATTATTAATTATCAAGCAGGGGATATGGTCGAATTAAAAAGTGTTAATTTCACCTGCCAGATTGAACAGATCTATGAGGATATAGTATTTAATGAATAATCAATTGTCGGTTAAAAAGTATCCTTTGTATAAAGATAGTGGGGTTGAGTGGTTGGGTGATGTGCCTGAGCATTGGAACGTTAAAAGATTGAAGGAAATTACTAAAAGAATTGGTAATGGTGTTACTCCTCGTGGAGGTAGCGAAGTTTATACTGAATCAGGATTTATATTCTTAAGAAGTCAAAATGTACATGATGATGGCTTAAGACTTGAAAATGTTAAATTTATACCAGCAAAAATTCATAAAGAGATGAAAAACTCTCAACTTATTAATGGTGATATATTAATAAATATAACTGGCGCATCTATTGGTAGAACTTGTTTATTTGAATTGGAAAGTGGTTCCGCAAATATCAGCCAGCACATTGTTTTTATAAGAATAAAAAATAAAATAGATAAAAAATATATTTCTTATTTTCTTAAGTCTAATTTTATCAAAAACCACATTGAAATTGAGCAAAATGGAGCTTCTAAAGAGGCTTTTAATTTAAGTCAAATTGCTAATATTCCTCTTATAGTTCCTTCTCTCTCTGAACAAAAAGCGATCGCCGATTATCTCGACACCAAAACAGCGCAATGCGATCGCAAAATTGACCTACTTTCCCAGAAAGCAAAACTATACAGCAACCTTAAACAATCTTTGATTAATGAAACCGTGACTCGCGGGCTTGATAAGTCTGTGCCGATGAAAGATAGCGAATATGAGTGGGATCAAGAAATTCCTAAACATTGGCAAGAAACAAGAGTTAAAAATATTTTTAAACTGATAACAGATTTAGCCCCAAATAGCAATAATTTTGAGCTTCTTTCTTTGTATGCCAGTATTGGAGTTAGACCAAGAAAGGATATGGAACAAAGGGGAAATAAATCAGTTACAACGGATGGCTACTGGTTAGTTAAAAAGGGCGATATTATCGTTAATAAACTTTTGGCTTGGATGGGTTCTATTGGTTTATCTGAATACGACGGTGTGACCAGTCCTGCCTATGACATTCTCCGAAAATCAAACGAAAAAACAGATCAAAGATTTTACACCTATCTTTTTAGAACTGAAAAAGCTCAAGCAATATTTAAAAAACAATCTCGCGGCATTATGGATGTTAGATTACGATTATACTTTGACAAGTTTGGTGCAATATCAGTTCCATTTCCGCCCTCCGATGAACAAAAGGCGATCGCGGATTATCTCGACACTAAAACCGCCCAAATTGACCAAATTATTCAAACCATTAATGCCCAGATTGAAAAATTAAAAGAATTTCGTAAAACCCTTATTAATGATGTTGTCACAGGTAAAATTAAGGTAATATAAGCAATGAATGAAATTCATGTACAAGACAAATTTATAATCCCCTTTTTTCGGGATCAATTAGGCTATCAAGAAGTTATAGCGGAATTCACTTGAATGAGGTATAAATATAAAAAAGAGTTTAGTAAACAATACCTTTGCCAATTTAGTCCAGAGAGTAGAGAAGACTTTAACGGTAAACTTTCTTTCAAGCGAGGCTTGGCAAAAGTAGTAATCCTAAAAAATTCCGTTAAGGTT
>JBEIFD010000355.1:0-4609 GCA_040382535.1 Merismopediaceae cyanobacterium | reverse complement strand
TAATTGATAGTTTTTTTGATTACTGGCGTATTCACCATTATTTGTATTTCGCAGGGAAGTTCCCTTAGTCCGCTCGCCTTTTCCCAGTACGGAGCAGTCAGTGATTGTTTTGTTTCCTTCTTTTTTATAATCCATTCCCATGATTATTTCTTCACCCTGACAAGGCCAACTAAAGAGACTAAACTTATATTCGGGAGCAGTTCCAACATTTATCACTTGATTTTTTTTTCCCCAAAACATAACACTGGCGAAACCACCTGTTGCAATCCTCATCCCCACATCGGCATTTATCCATTCTGTTGTTTTTCCTTTCTTTATCTGTTTAATTGTAAACTTTTCCTCAATATCTGTCATGTCTTTTGTTCTATGATTGATTTTAGAAAATGATGCCTTTTGAGGATTAGTGATAGTTAATGATTTAGGAATAACCGGAACTGATCTCCTTTGAGTAGGAGATGCACTGTAAGCCTGAGTAGAATACCAACTTATGGTTAGAAAAGTCAAAAGAGCGATGATTACTAGGGTCAGTCTTCTCAAATACTTGGGTTTTAGCATAACCGAATCTATCCTTAATTTGCCATATCCCTAAGAATGTTATCATGACGTTGCTGCAAATACAATCTATATTTATGATTTGTTGACAAAAATGTTGACAAAAGCTGATTTTGTTATTTCAGTAAACTTTCAGAGTATTTATACTTTAGTTACAAGGATTGGGCACTCCCTTGAAATTATCTCAATTATTTGGCATAGGTTCTCTAGCATAGTCGTCGCTGGTCATTGGAGTAGGGTTTTGACATTCTTCATCCCAACGTGTCGCAATGTAACTCACGTTACCTCCAAAAATATGGTTAATTAAGTTCCTTCCTGTTACTGGTATATTACAATCGGAAGACCAGCCACACTTTTGATTTGTAGCTGTACGCCATAGATAATCGATTCTTCTCAAAGTATCACAAGGCAAAATGTTAGCTTCAGGAACGCTATCAATCTTCCCATTTTCATTCATATCTGCACCTATTCCATTATCTAATCTCAAAAGTTGATAAGTAAATTGCATGGCTCCCTTATAATCCTTATCTAGCCTAGAAGTATCAATTGGTTTGGGGCTGCTACCAAAGTTTTTTTGATCAAGTAAACTTTTTAATTTAGGTAAAAAATCTTTGTTTTCGTAAGCTATTTTGGCAATAGAATATTCGGATTTTTTGACTAATTCTTCCCCCTCTTTTTGGTCTTTGCCTTCGATTCTATTAGCATCTACATTGATTTGACGATAATAAGCGATCGCTCGTTTCCAATCACCTTTCTCGGATAATTTTTCTGCATCCTCAAACCTATCTTGAAGAAACTTCAGATCGCTAGATGAGGAGACGAAACCACTCCAGCGAGCGTAGGAATCAAGAAGAGCTTTTTGGTTTTGATACAAAGTCCACCCTCCAGCAACCATAATACTTGCTACGATTACAGCAATTCCTGACCAACGTAAGAATTCTGACTTTTTAATTTCTTTTTTGCTCTTGTTTACCAATTCTTGTAGTAAATCGCTATAGCCCAATTCTTGAGCATCTGGACTCGATAGCCAACTTTGCGCGTTTGCTAGTTCATCTTTATCTAACAATCCTCTTTGTTGTTTTACCCACTCTTGGACTTTACTCTCTAAACGACGACGAGTAAGTTCTTCCTCTCGACGGCGACGAATCCAGCCTTCCGAGCCTCCCAGTTTGGGCCAGCCAGAAATCAGAGCTTCGTGAGCAATATCAACTTGCTTGTCTTGAGATTTTTCCTCACCGCTTAGAGTTAATAATCGACTATTGACCAAATGATCTAGAGTTTCTTCAAAAAGCAGAGGTTGATTTCCAGATGCCAAACTAGATTTCGACTGCTGACGGCGAGTATCCGCACGACCTTCTCCAAACTGAATTAATCGCAGGAAAATACGACGGGCGATCGCTTGTTTCTCTTCTGTTCCTAATTGTTTATATGCGGTGTCAGCCCGATCAGCGATCGCCACTTGCAAGCCAGTGCGAGGCGGAGTTGAAGAATCCGAACGGGACATGACCAGTAATTGATACGCAGATAGAGCCAAAAAGCGACGTTCAAGGTTATCCCATAACTGCACCAAGGTTTCTTGAAGCAGAGGTAAAACACCTGGCTCTTCTTTCCCATCAACTAATAATCGTTCCACTAAAACTGGTTCAACATAAACCCTGACTCCTTCTGCGGGGCTGATAATTGCCTTTTTTAATTCCTTTTCATTTAAAGGACGCACTGGAAATAGGTCTTCATGAATTTTTTCCCACAGTACAGATTCCATCAAGTCGGGATAAAAATCAGCACGAACCGTCAGAATCAGGTAAATATTGGGGATCTCCATCAGCCTTAAAAGTGTTTCCTGAAAAGCAGTTACTTCTGTCCCCCCTTGAGTAAACAACTCCTCAAACTGATCGACCACTAACAACGAACGTCGAGTATCAGGTTGGGTTGACAGTAATTGCACAATCCTGACTTCTAACGCCGTGACATCTCCTCCTAATTTTGCTTGCAGATTAGCCAAGGGACTCGTACCAGGACGGAAAGAACGAACACACCATTGACCCGTACCAAACAAACCTGATTGCTTGAGTTTAGGAATCAGTCCCGCAAAGACAAGAGAAGACTTGCCACTACCCGAACTCCCAATCACCGTGAGCAAGCGATTTAAGCGCAATTTTTTTAATGACTCCTCAATTAACACATTCCGTCCAAAAAAAAGGTGCTCATCCTTTTCTTCAAAGGGACTCATTCCTGGATAAGGACAGGCAGGTTTAGTAGGGGGAGGCGGAGGCGGAAGTTTTAGATCATCACAAAGACGATTAATGGCAACATCCCCCTGTAGTAGACTGCTGGCTTTCAACCCCTCCCCTAGCATTTTTAATCTTGGAGGTAACTGAAGCCCTTCTTGGAGAAACAGAGGAATAACCTGCCAAAATCCTTCCTGTTGTCCATAACTTTGAGCGAGGATCTCGGTAAATCTAGTTAAATCATTCTCTAAGTAAGATTGAGAAATTACTAGCAGGGTTTTTCGACTTTGTTGAATGGCTCGTTCAAATTCCAAGATGAGCGGCACACCTAAAGCGAACGCTGACTTATGGATGTATCGTATATTCGCGTTTTTGAGGGCATCCAACAGGTAGATTTCTACCCAGTTCTTGTCTGCTTCCACATAGGAAACAAAGAGATCGTAAGTCCATTCCTCTGCCATGTCTTTCTCCTAATAAACCTATTGTCTCATCTTGGGTAAAGGACTTTTCAACGACTGAACAAGACGCTGAAACTCCCGTTCCGCCCGACGGGGATGACTTAGCTCTAAAACTGTCAACATACCAAACCGAACTGGCAATTCTACACCATCCAGACTCATTATTTTGACAGGCAATACACGATAACTTCCTTCTTGAATCCCCATTGACTGACCCAAGGCACTCTCGAAAGTAGCCATATTATCTAATAAATAATTCTCAGATAAAACAATAATAGTACGCTTGGATTGTTTGATGCCCTGTTCAATATCTATTATACGAGGAACACCAGGACGGTCTGAATCACCTGAAACTGCAATACGTAACCCAGCCTCTTCCAATTTGGGCAATAGAACGTCCCACACCCAAGTAGAATCAGGGTCTTTATCTACATAACTAATATAAGCATCAAATTCAAAATCTTGATTACTTTGAGAAGAGAGCGGAGGAAGATTTTGGTTCTTGTAAAGAACAGGAATTAAATACTCTTTATTTTGACTTATAACAGGAGAATCATCTTCTCTAACAGCAGTCAATTTCCGACTCTGATTATTGCTAGAAGTAATGCCTAAAACTGCATTTTTCCCAATTTCAAAGGCCGTTTCAATCGTTTCCCCTGCACCGATCGCATCATAAAAAGCTTCAGAGAATGTGATCGCCGATTTATCCTTAACTTCCTGATTCATACCAATTGCATAATTAAGATATTTGGTAACGTCAATTGCTAATGGTTCAGTCTCACAGGCATTTAAAACTAAGCATTCCAAACGATCAGCAAAGTTTTTAAGTAAATCTGCTAAAAACTCATTACTAAGCAATTTAACCTGATTATTTTCATCATGGATAACCAAACCCTCCTTCGTTCCATGCCCACAAAAATGGATGATCTGAGGTTTAATATCCAAAATATGCCGTCTCAAATCCTCCTCCTGTACGGCTACTCTCCATTCAACGGCAAAACGTTCTCGATTCAGCGATCGCTGGATAGCTTCCTGTAAATTACGAACTTCTGGCAATAAATTTAAACCGGCAGAACCCTGGGGATTGGCTACCAGAATTAAAATTGTTTTTTTCATCTGACACTCCTCCTATGATTGCACTGTAATAACAATCTCTTTCGTAACCCATTCCGCTTCTGGATCACTCTCATAAACCATAGCACGAGTTAACGTCGGCGGATTATCCACATCACCCCCGATCGCCGTGAGTAAATTATTTAAAGGATTAACCGATTGACCCATACTTCTCGTTTGTAAACCCTCATTAAGACTCATTCCCCTGGTCGCAGGTTGTTCATCCAGAGAGGGCAATATTAACCACTGAAAATTAGC
>JBEIFD010000354.1:0-4655 GCA_040382535.1 Merismopediaceae cyanobacterium | reverse complement strand
GGGCGACAACTGTTTGAGAATTTAGCTAAAAAAGAAGGGTTAAAGGTTTTGGGATGGCGGAATGTGCCGACCAATAATGCTTCCCTGGGAGAAACGGCGAAGGCGAGTGAACCCTTTATGCAGCAGGTTTTTATTGCTCGTCCCTCGGAACTGAGTGATGATCTGGACTTTGAACGTAAATTGTTTATCATCCGTAAACTGGCTCATACGGAGATTCGTGCCACTAATATTGATAATTTTTGGTATATTTCCAGTCTTTCTGCCCGAACCTTGGTTTATAAAGGGATGTTGATGCCTGTGCAAGTGGGGGATTATTATCCTGAATTGCATGATCCTGAGATGGAAAGTGCTTTAGCCTTGGTTCATTCCCGCTTTAGTACCAATACTTTTCCCAGTTGGGAGCGATCGCATCCCTACCGATACATTGCCCATAACGGTGAAATCAACACCATGCGCGGTAATACCAATTGGATGCACGCCCGTCAAGCCCTGTTTGAGTCGCCGCTTTTTGGGGAAGACATGGAAAAGGCGAAACCTGTGATCAATGTGGCGGGGAGTGACTCGACTATTTTTGATAATGCCTTGGAATTGCTTTATTTATCGGGTCGTTCCTTGCCCCATGCGGTGATGATGATGATTCCTGAACCCTGGACAGCCCATGAGTCCATGAGTGCTGAGAAAAAGGCGTTTTATAAATATCATTCCTGTTTGATGGAACCCTGGGATGGCCCCGCCGCGATCGCCTTTACCGATGGCACGATGATGGGTGCAGTCTTGGATCGTAATGGTTTACGCCCTTCTCGTTATTACGTCACGAAAGATGATTTGGTGATCATGGCTTCGGAAGCGGGGGTTTTACCGATTGAACCCGAACGAGTGTTGTGTAAGGGACGTTTGCAACCTGGCAAAATGTTTTTGGTTGATACCAAGGAAGGACGCATTATTGCCGATGATGAAGTTAAAGCAAAAATCGTCTCTGAGCATCCCTACGGTGAATGGTTGCAAGAAAATCTAGTTTCTTTGGATCAATTGCCTGGGGATGGTCGGACGCAATCCACCCCTACGGATCTATCGCTGTTGCAACGTCAATTAGCTTTTGGTTATACCTTTGAAGACTTGCGGATTTTATTAACGCCCATGGCTCGCGATGGGGTGGAAGCAACGGGGTCGATGGGAGCAGATACACCGATCGCCGTTTTGTCGGATAAGCCGAAGTTGCTTTATAACTACTTCCAACAGTTATTTGCCCAGGTCACCAATCCGCCCATTGACTCGATTCGGGAAGAAATTATCACCTCTCCTGATACGACCATTGGTTCTGAGGGAAATTTGTTAAATCCGACTCCCCAAAGTTGCCATTTAATTGAGTTAAAAACGCCCATTATTACCAATGAAGAGTTGGCTAAATTAAAAGCGTTGAATGGTGTCGAGGGGGGTTTCAAATCCGTTACCCTGCCAATTTTATTTGATCCTAAGCAAGGCAGTCAGGGTTTGGAATCCGTTATTGCGGATATATGCAGTCAAGCAAATCAGGCGATCGCGGAGGGCGTGAATATTATTATTCTGTCTGACCGAGGAGTGAGTGCGGACAAAGCGGCTATTCCTGCTTTATTAGCGGTTTCGGGCTTACATCACCATTTAATTCGGGTTGGAACTCGTACCCGTGTTGGTCTGGTTTTAGAATCAGGTGAACCCCGTGAAGTCCATCACCATGCTGTCTTGATTGGTTATGGTTGCGGTGCGATCAATCCCTATATGGTGTTTGAAACCTTTGAGGGCATGATTGCCGATGGTTTATTGCCAGGGGTGGATTATTATACGGCTTGTAAAAATTACATCAAAGCGGCAACCAAAGGCGTAATTAAAGTTGCCTCTAAAATTGGAATTTCTACTATCCAAAGTTATCGCGGCGCGCAAATTTTTGAAGCGATCGGTTTAAATAAATCGGTGATTGATAAATATTTTACCTGGACAGCATCGCGCATTGCGGGTTCAGATATTGATATTCTGACCAAAGAAGCGGTATTACGTCATCAACACGCTTTTCCTGACCATTTAGGGGATATTCAGTCCCTGGATGTGGGCGGTGAATATCAGTGGCGTAAGGATGGAGAAGAACATCTTTTCAATCCCCAAACCATTCATAATCTGCAAAAAGCAGTGCGAGAAGGCAATTACGCGGTTTATAAAGAGTATGCCAAGCTGGTGAACGAACAGGACAAAAAATTCTATACCCTGCGCGGTTTATTAGACTTCAAGCAACGAGAACCCATTCCCCTCGAAGAAGTGGAACCCATTGAAGCGATCATGAAACGTTTTAAAACGGGAGCCATGAGTTACGGGTCTATTTCCCAGGAAGCTCACGAATCCTTGGCGATCGCGATGAATCGAATCGGTGGCAAATCTAACACAGGGGAAGGGGGTGAAGATCCCGAACGTTATACCTGGACAAATGAACAGGGCGACTCGAAAAATAGTGCCATTAAACAGGTGGCATCGGGACGCTTTGGGGTAACAAGTTTGTATTTATCCCAAGCCAAGGAAATTCAAATCAAAATGGCCCAAGGTGCGAAACCAGGGGAAGGCGGTCAATTACCAGGTAAAAAAGTCTATCCCTGGATTGCGAAGGTGCGCCATTCTACGCCTGGTGTCGGTTTAATTTCGCCCCCGCCCCACCACGATATTTATTCCATTGAAGACTTGGCTGAGTTGATTCATGATCTGAAAAATGCCAATCGTGCCGCTCGAATTAACGTCAAATTGGTTTCCGAAGTCGGTGTGGGAACGATCGCGACGGGGGTAGCTAAAGCCCATGCGGATGTGGTCTTAATTTCAGGCTACGACGGCGGAACTGGAGCTTCTCCCCAAACTTCCATTAAACACGCGGGACTGCCCTGGGAATTGGGACTGGCTGAAACCCATCAAACCCTCGTTCTCAATAATCTGCGATCGCGGATTGTGGTGGAAACCGACGGGCAAATGAAAACGGGACGGGATGTGATCATCGGGGCCTTACTCGGTGCAGAGGAATTTGGCTTTTCGACGGCTCCCCTAGTTTCCCTCGGTTGTATTATGATGCGGGTCTGTCACCTCAACACCTGTCCTGTGGGAATTGCCACCCAAAACCCCGAATTACGGGCCAAATTCACAGGCGATCCTGCTCATGCGGTGAATTTTATGACCTTTATCGCCACAGAAATGCGAGAAATCATGGCCCAATTGGGTTTCCGCACCCTTACCGAAATGGTCGGTCGCACCGATATTCTGGAACCGAAAAAGGCCGTTGACCATTGGAAAGCCAAAGGGATTGACCTCTCGGCTATTCTTTACCAGCCCGAAGTCGGCCCCGAAGTCGGTCGTTATTGCCAAATGGCTCAGGATCACGGTTTAGAGAAGTCTTTGGACATCACCACTTTATTGGATCTCTGTAAACCTGCGATCGAAAAGGGTGAAAAGGTCAAAGCCACCTTACCCATCAAAAACATTAACCGCGTGGTGGGAACCATTGTGGGCAATGAAATCACCAAACGCAACTGGGAAGGCTTACCCGAAGACACCATCCATCTGCATTTCCAAGGTAGTGCGGGTCAGAGTTTTGGAGCCTTTGTGCCGAAAGGTGTCACCCTCGAACTAGAAGGCGATGCCAACGACTATCTGGGCAAGGGTTTGAGCGGTGGGAAGTTGATTGTTTATCCGCCTGTTAGTTCTACTTTTGCCGCGTCGGAAAACATCATCATTGGCAATGTAGCGTTATACGGTGCAACCATTGGTGAAGCCTATATTGCAGGGATGGCGGGCGAACGATTTGGGGTCCGTAATTCGGGGGTCAATACGGTGGTGGAAGCTGTCGGCGATCACGGTTGCGAATACATGACGGGCGGTAAGGTTGTTGTCCTGGGCTTGACGGGTCGTAATTTTGCGGCGGGGATGAGTGGCGGTGTGGCCTATATCCTCGATGAGTCGGGAGATTTTGCGACTCGTTGTAATCAGTCGATGGTAGGTTTAGAATCTTTGGAAGATCCCGAAGAAATCCAGGATCTTTATGATCTGATTCAAAGCCATGTCACCTATACAAATAGTGAGAAAGGATCGGCTGTTCTGGCGAATTGGGAGTCGATGATTCCTAAGTTTGTGAAGGTGATGCCGAAAGATTATAAGCGGGTTCTCCAGGCGATTAAAAATGCGTTGGAGGCTGGTTTAAGTGGGGATGATGCTCTTAATGCGGCGTTTGAGGAGAATGCGCGAGATGTGGCACGGATTGGTGGTAGCTAGGGTACAATATGATCAGGCTGGGTTTGCTTTGAGTTTAATCCAGTCTGTGTTCCTTACAATCTTGCTTTGCTCGTTATCCATATAAACACTCGTTTTTTACGCACAACTTTATATCAGAACATCGTAATTTACCACTAAAGCATTGTTGCTTATTATAGCCAAGTATGTTTGGCTATAGCTCAATTTCAAAAGTTAATCGCAAAATTCCATAAACTTTATATTTTATAATTTTGCTCGTTTTTTCTTATTTCAAAGACTTTGGTTTTTCAACTAGGTAACCAGTGGAGGTATTCTCTTGTTAAGTCAATCTCTAGTGGAAGAAGTATGAAGTGGCCCCCCAAAACTGGACAGTAGTGTAAGCTCTAAATCGAAACTCAGGAGAT
>JBEIFD010000353.1:0-4683 GCA_040382535.1 Merismopediaceae cyanobacterium | reverse complement strand
AAGGACTAAATTTGGTTCAAAATCAAAGGGAATCGGATAGCTACGCACCCCAAACGTTCCTTTCGTCAACCATTCTTCATTTTTTGCGACCAAACGTAATAATTCTGCAACGCCGATGGTAACGATCGCCAAATAATCTTTCCGCAGTCGTAGGGTAGAGGTTCCAATCAGAAGTCCTAATAAGGCAGACAACCCCATTCCAACTAAGACCGAGATAATCATCGGTACACCTTGCAGGGTTAATAGGGCGGTTGAATAGGCTCCCAGGGCCATAAAAGCGACGTGACCGAAGTTAATTAAGCCCGTAAAACCCCATTGCAAATTGAGTCCGAGGCCAAAAATAGCGTAAATGGCGGCGGATGTTATTAAAAAGATTAAATAACCACTACTAGCGAAAAAATCAGTCATAGAAATTAATTGATTAGAATTTTGATTAAGATTTAGTTGTGCTTTTAAAGGTTAGGAAAAAAGGTAAGTTTACCAAGAATGTCTAATAGTCCTCCAACTAAGGGAAATAGGACATCAATTAGCCACCCTGTTAGCCCATTAACCCGACTTTCAACGATTTCTAGCCTTTTATCAATTCCTGAGACTTTCTGATCTAGGGTATTGATTTGTCCTGATAGCTTTTCATCTAGGGCATTTATTTGTCCTGATAATCTTTCTTCCATTCTTACTTGATTAATTTTTAAGTCTATAATCAAGTCTTTGATTTCTTTAAGGTCGGTATCGGTGACAGTTGCCATGATAATGATTCGTGATTAAACAGAATTGACAATCTCAGTTGTATAAGACAGAATATTTCATTCTTCATCTCTTAATGTTAATCTAATTTTCTAAAAAAATAATCTCCTTAAAAAAGGAGACTTCAATGATTAAGATACCACTTGATTTTTTAGACTGTTAAAATGTCTTTCTCCTTAGCTGTCAATAACTCCTCAATTTTTTTGATAGAGGAATCCGTCAATTTTTGAATACCATCTTGAAGGTCTTTGGATTCGTCTTCAGGAATATCATGATTTTTTTCCTGTTTGCGAATCGCGTCAATTCCATCTCGACGAATATTGCGAATGGCAACTTTTCCATCTTCGGCTAATTTACTAGCAATTTTTACCAATTCCTTACGGCGATCGCTGGTTAACTGGGGAATATTCAGACGAATAATTTGCCCATCGTTATTGGGCGTTAACCCGATATCCGAAAGGGAAATCGCCTTTTCGATCTGGGCCATACTGCCCTTATCGTAGGGTTGAATGGTAATCGTGCTGGCATCGGGGGTACTAACATTGGCAAGGGATTTTAGCGGGGTTTCTGTCCCGTAATAATCCACCGTAATTCGGTCTAAAAGGGAAGAATTGGCCCTCCCCGTGCGAATCGTATTGAATGACCTTTGGGTGGCCTCAATACTTTTTTCCATGTGGTCTTTAATTTCAGCTAACTTCACAGGAACCTCCTACAATCGTTCCCACAGGTTCACCCTTGATGGCTCGGACGATATTGCCCGAAACCGAGAGGTCGAACACCATGATTGGAATATTATTATCTTTACATAATGCGATCGCCGTACTGTCCATTACTTTCAAGTCTTTTGCCAAAACATGGCTATAGGTAAGGGAATTGTAGCGACGAGCATTAGGATTAACGGCGGGATCTTCATCGTAAACTCCATCGACTTTGGTTGCTTTGAAAACCACTTCCGCATCGATTTCTGCCGCGCGGAGAGCCGCCGTTGTATCGGTGGTAAAAAAGGGATTACCCGAACCCGCCCCAAAAATAACGACCCGTCCCTTTTCTAGATGACGGATCGCTCGGCGACGAATATAGGGTTCAGCGACCTCCTGCATGGCGATCGCGGTTAACACACGGGTGGGAATATCAATTTGTTCTAGAGCATCCTGCAAGGTCATCGCATTCATCACCGTTGCAATCATGCCGATATAGTCTGCGGTTGCCCGATCCATCCCTGCGGCGGAAGCCTTCACGCCTCGAAAAATATTGCCTCCCCCCACAACAACTGCCAATTGAACACCTTGATTGATGACCTCAGCAATTTCCTGGGCGATGTCAGCAACGACTTTGGGATCGATTCCGTAACCCAAGTTTCCCATCAAAGCTTCACCGCTTAACTTGAGCAATACTCGGTGGTATGTCATGGCTGTCAATTTTATTGGATAAAGTAAAAAGAATTTTGTCTCACCACACAATAACACCCAGGGTTATCTAGGGCAAATTTTTTTAAATTAATTTTTTAATCGGTTTTAAACATGGAGCCATAATGGGGAAGCAGGCGATCGCAGACAAATAGGGTTCCAGCCGCGACACACAGAGGAATAGTCACTAAATTTAGGAGAGGAATACTAATTAGAAATAGGCACATATAGCCGAATCCTGCACTAGAAGGAAAACTTTTGGCAATTAATCCCAACTTATCTCGAAAGCCCAATCTCCGACGTTCTAAGGGTTGATCCCAAAAATCCAGACAGGTTAAAATCGCGGTTAAACTCAGCCCTCCAATAGTCGCGACGAGAGTTCCTAATCCTAGTAAAAAATTACATAAAAATAAAGGTAACCCAATAAAAATTAAAAGAATAATTTTTTTAAATTCGTAAAGTAGAGCGCGTTTAATCTCCGTCAAAAAATCAACTTCTATGATGGTTATTTTTCCTAATTTAATCGATTCTATTTTTTCTGATAATTTACTATACCAGGGCATTCCTAAAAGAAATCCAATTTGAGCTAAAATAAATCCTGTTAAAACTAAAAGAATAAGACCTAATAGCAACTTAAAAAATTCTATTAAAAATATCAAGATAATATCTAAATTTTGTAGCCAACTGGGTAAATTTAGGGCTATTTGATTTAACCATGTCATTCCCTTAAGGGTCAAAATCTCAAAAAATTCTGCTTCCCAGCGTAGAAGTTGTAGATAGAAAAAAATTCCCAAAATTAGATTGAGTATTAAGGGAATAATAATATAAGACCAAAGGGAAGGATTTTGTTTAAAAAAAATCAATATCCGAAAAGGATAACTGGCTCCTGTTAATAGTCCACAACCGCTTAAGGTGTGAAGAATCATTTTTTTCATGGTTAATTTTAGATGAGTTAAGTTGATAAAGAATAATTTTAAATGAATTAATATCTACTCTAAAAATGTTACTCTTGCATTATAATTATTGATAAAATTACGTTGGTCTTGGCTTTTTATTCTTTTTAACAAAAATTTTCATTAATTTTAATACTTTATGGAATGGTTTTTAATTGCGCTTACGGGTTTCCTCACGGTAATCACCCCCGTTGGTCTGGTCGTTGACCATGTTATTGCTAATAATATTCGCGATCGCGTTAAAAGTGTGGAGGAATTGTCTGTCCGAGTCGATAATGCTCCGAGTTATCAACTCATTCAGGGCAAAGTCAATCGGGTTCGCATTGCAAGTCGGGGGATCGAGCCGATTGCTCATGTCCGCATTGATACCTTTGATATTGAAACTGACCCCATTGATATTAAAACCAATGATTTAAAACTGGGCAATTTAGAACAGGTTCGGAGTTCCCTGCGATCGCCGTTACAGGGAGCCTTTCATCTGATTATCACGGAAGATGATATTAATAAAGCTTTAGCAGAACCGCAAATTAAGGGGCAAATCCAAGCTTTATTGGGTAGATTATTGCCCTCAGATATTCCGACGCTGGAATTTATGAGTGCTAAAGTGACTCTCAAAGCGGCTAATCGCGTCCAGGTTGAGGTGCAATTACAACAAAAAGTTGATGAGTCCGAACCGCCTGAAAAATTAGAAATTACTATTGAAACAGGGGTTAAGGTAATTGAAGGGCGATCGCTAGAATTGATTGATCCGATAGCAAGCTTAAATGGACGAAAAATTTCCCAACGAATTTTGCAAGGCGTTTTGGGGACTATCAGCGATCGCTTAACGCTTAAACGATTGGAAAAATATGGAATTATTGCCAGGGTTTTGGAACTTCAACTGGATAATAAAGAAGTTAATGTGGCGGCATTTGTTCGTTTAAATCCTTTAGAGCCTGATTCGCCTAAATAATAACGAAATTTGGAGTTTAGTTGTAAAAGTGAATTTATTCTCTGATGTCTGAAAAAGTTTACAAATCAAAGTCGAGTTAATAATTATTAACTTTTAAAAAGCAAAACTTCTGCGGGTTTAGCATATTGTTTATCTTCGGTCTCTGTTTTAATCCGAGGAGCGAGTTGAATAACCTGCGCTGTTTTAGAGCTAAGAAAATTTTGTGGTAAACCCGCGCTATCTTCAATGTCTGAAAAATAAAGTCCTAGTTCATAATATATATCGGAAGGGCTAAGGATGCCTTCTTTAATTACTATTTGAATAGCTTCATGTATTAGTTTAGGGATTTCTAACTCGATAACGTCATCAAAAGGTTCTGATTTTCTCCATCCTCGGCGTGCATAATTTCGCCAAAAAAGTTGAGCATCTTCTGCTGTAATAAGATTTAGATGTTCTGATCTTTTAATCATCATTCCGATAGATAATTTCCATCTTTTTTTGAGAAGACGAAATTTTTCTAAAGTAGGTTTAATTACTTCCTGAATAAATGATATTTCGGGAAAATGAAATGCAGCAGAAAAACGATGCGCTTGGTCTTCGATAAGTTTAAAATAGTGAGAATTTTGCATCACAGATTTAGGTACATTTT
>JBEIFD010000352.1:0-4683 GCA_040382535.1 Merismopediaceae cyanobacterium | reverse complement strand
ATATCCTAACAGGACTAGCAGGAAATGATACCTATAGCTTCCTCGCCAATACCATCTTGGGAACCGACACCATCACCGAAACTACAACAGGCGGAACGGATACCCTAAACTTTAGTGGAACCAATAACCAAGTTCGACTGAATTTAGGAAGCATTACCAATCAAACCGTTGTGACAGGAAACCTTATTCTCAAATTATCGGCGGTAGATGTCATCGAAAATGTCATTGGAGGCAATAGCGGCGATCGCCTTACAGGTAACAGTCTCAATAATTCCCTTGATGGCAATGGGGGCAACGATAACCTCAGTGGTGGTAATGGGGTAGATGCCTTGACGGGGGGACCAGGAGACGACATTCTCACAGGCGGAGCAGGGAACGATAACTTTGCCTATGTCACAGGAAAAACTTTTACCACAAGTGACATTGGACTCGATACCCTAACCGACTTTACGCCCACCGCCGATAAATTAATCCTGAGCAAAACAACCTTTAGCGCATTGACGAGTATTGTTGGTAATGGCTTCAGTCAAGCTACTAATTTTGCTGTTGTTGAAGATGATTTCTTGGTAGAAACGAGTAATGCGTTCATCGTCTATAGTAGTAATAGTGGCAGTCTTTTCTATAACCAAAATGGTAACGTCGCTGGACTAGGAACAGGAGCCGAATTTGCTGTACTAATCAGCAATCCAATTCTAAACAGTAATGATTTTATCTTGGTTGCGTAGGAAATTAGAGTTTGAGGGCGATCGCTTTTTCTCTTAATTCAGGAAGTGCGATCGCCTTCATCAAACCCAACGGGACAGCAGAAGTTTCTTATGACTCAAGCCGATGAAATCTTTGAACAAGTGTTAGTCAATGCGGAACAAATGCGACAAGTTGAAGAGCAACTTTTTGCGAATGGGATGCCTGTGTCTGCTCTGATGGAAAAAGCGGCTCTTTTGATGAGCGATCGCCTCCAAGAACTTTACCCCCTCGGTCAATATCAGCACATAGGAATCCTAGTCGGGCCAGGTCATAACGGCGGAGATGCCTTGGTGATTGCACGGGAGTTATGGCTACAAAATTATCAAGTTTTAGTTTATTCTCCTTTTGAAAAAATCAAAGAACTAACGGCTTGCCACGCCCAATATGCCCAATTTTTAGGGATTTCTTTTACCGAGAATATTCAATTACTTGAAAACTGTGACCTACTGCTTGATGGTCTTTTTGGTTTTGGCTTGACTCGTCCTTTGGCGGGCTGGATTGCAGATGTTATTGAACAAGTGAATCAATGGCAAAAACCAATTATTAGTATTGATCTCCCGTCGGGCATTCATACAGATACAGGCGAAGTTTTAGGCATCGCCATTAAAGCGACCCATAGTTTTTGTTTGGGTTTATGGAAATTAGCATTTTTTCAAGATCAAGCCTTAGAGCATTTGGGGAAAATAGAAAGATTGAATTTTGGGATTCCTAAGAAGGTTGTTAAAGAGATCATTTCTGACTCTTCTTCTATCAAACTCGTCACGGCTAATCTGGTAAAGCGATCGCTACCTTTATCTCGTCCGTTGTTAACCCATAAATATCAACAGGGTCATTTATTGCTGATTTGTGGATCACGGCGGTATGCGGGCGGCGCGATTTTAGCGGGTTTAGGAGCCAGAGCCAGTGGCGTGGGAATGCTTTCCATCGCCGTTCCCCAATCTTTAAAACCGCTTTTAGTCAGCCATTTACCCGAAGCGTTGATTATCGATTGTCCCGAAACGGAAACAGGCGCGATCGCAGAATTACCTGATTTAGCTCAAGATTTTGAAAAATATACCGTTATTGCGGCGGGGCCAGGCTTAAAGTTAGACGCTTTGCCCATTATTGAAAGAGTGTTAACGGCGACCGTTCCCCTGATTTTAGATGCCGATGGACTGAATTGTTTGGCTCAACTCGGTACGGTTTCGGGTTTAACAAAAAGAACTCAGCCGACCATGTTAACGCCCCATTTAGGGGAATTTAAACGCTTATTTCCTGAGATTTCTCTAGCGAACGGCGATCGGATTCAAGCGGTTCAAGAAGCAACCAAACAGAGCCAAGCGATTATTTTATTCAAAGGGGCCAGAACTTTGATTTCTAATCCTGATGGTCAAACCTGGGTCATTCCTGAAAGTACGCCCGCCCTGGCGAGAGGAGGAAGTGGAGACGTTTTAACAGGACTAATGGGGGGAATTCTCGCTCAAAATGCCCAAACTCCTTTAGAAAAACTGGTTGCGATCGCGGCATGGTGGCACGCTCAAGCAGGGCTTTTAGCCGTTAAAGAACGCACAGAGTTAGGCGTTGATGCCTGGACGTTATCTCAATATTTAATTCCAGCTTGTCAAAAATTGCTTTCTTGAGTTTGTAGCAAGAAGAAACCCCTGTTTATATTTGAGTTGAATTAATTCTCCTTAAAACTTGTGCAATTTTGCCATATTTTTCACCTGTTAATCCCTCTAACTCATGTTCAATATCTTCTAGCCAACCAAGCTTACTTGACCATTTTCCCGTTGACAGTTGCTTGGCTGCATGAGTGGGAATTCCCTCGTCGTTAACATACAAGGCGATTTTTTCATACCCTGTTTCTAATACCGCATTATCACAAATTGCATAGCCTAATTTTTGATACGCTTGTATGTAAGCTGATAGCGTCTCTTCCATTGGTACACCTGGAACCCAATAAAATTCATCTTCTGGAGTAGGTTGCCACCAACGTTCTTGATCTCCTGCTACCCAAGCAAAACAGTTATATTCTTGAGATTTTGGGCTGGTTACGGCGTATTCAGTGAGTGCTAAATTGGGGTAACGTAACTCTAAATGTATGGCTTTTTCCATCAGTAATTTAGATGTAACCTTCTTGTTTTCCCCAATTTAACCAAGCTTCTGCCATTTGTTTTATTTTGCCTCTTTGTTCAGGTTGTACAGGGTTTTGTTGGGTGATTTGGCGTAAAGCGGGTAACCAGTAGAGGGGATTTTGGCGTAAATCTTTCAGCAAAAAAGGAATAACAACCTCTCCCATACTCACAATCTTCTGATAGGCAGGATGTTTCGCCATTTCGACTGTAGATGACATCCCTTCTACGGATTGAATCCATTGAGAGGAAAGGTAAATAAATTCTGCCTGTATTTCTTCAGCAGTATATTCTCCACTTTCTAAGTCCGAATGATCACCGCTCTCAGATGGAATTTGCAAAAGTTTATACGTCATGAGCCTACTCTCAACATTTTTCTAATGATGCCTAAATCCCCCAAGCCTATACTAACAAGAATTTTAAGTGAGAAGTTTACAACAAAATTAGACTTTAAGCCGCAAATTGGGTTTGAACGACTTTAATTAGTTCGGTTGTCCAATGTTCGGCATCATCGGCACTAGCAGACTCTACCATGACACGAATAACGGGTTCCGTTCCCGATGCTCTGACTAAAATTCGCCCATCCTGTCCCATTGCGGCTTCAGCTTGGGCGATCGCGTTTTGCAAAATATCACAATCTTGCCAATTTAGTCGGCGATCGCGGTCTTCTACTCGGACGTTGCGTAAAATCTGGGGATAGGGATGGAAACTTTCTTCCAAAAGTTCACTGAGAGAAAGTCCCGATTGTTTCACTAAGGAGGTTAAATGTAAGGCCGCTTGTACTCCATCTCCCGAAAAACTGTGATGATGACAGATGATGTGACCCGATTGTTCTCCGCCTAACATCGCCCCCGTTTCCCACATATGGGCTTGGACGTATTGATCGCCGACGGCGGTACGAACAAGATTTCCACCCAATTTTTGCCAAGCTCTTTCAAAGCCTAGATTCGCCATCACTGTACTAATAATCAAGTTATTGGGCAATTCTTGACGTTCTTTCAGGGTTTTGCCCCAAAAATAAAGAATATAGTCTCCATCAATACTTTTTCCCTTGTTATCAACCGCTATTACGCGATCAGCATCCCCATCAAAGGCAAAGCCAAGATCGGCCTGATGTTCCTTAACGGCTTGTTTTAATGCGGTTAAATTGGTAGAGCCACAATCCACATTAATGCGATCGCCGTTGGGCTGATCATGGAGACAAATCACTTCTGCTCCCAAGACTCTAAACATTTCAGGGGCAATGAGGACGGAGGCTCCCCAGGCTAGATCCAAAACGATACGCATTCCACTAAAATCAATGTCTTTAGGCAATCCGTTTAATAAAAATTGTCCATAGTAATTGACCATATTAGGGTCATGGAAAGCTTTGCCGTAGGGAGAGGAATTTTCTATCGATGAGGGAATTTGGCCCCGTAGCCCTGCTTCAATCCGTTGGGTCTGGGTTTTGCCTAATTTTAGTCCTTCTGCACTAAAAAATTTAATGCCATTGTCTTCGGGAGGATTGTGGCTGGCTGAAATCATAATCCCGCCGATCGCATCCATGACCCCTGCCAAGTGAGCAACACAGGGCGTTGGACATAATCCCAATTGCCAAACTTCTAACCCCGCAGAGGTTAATCCCGCCGCGATCGCCATCGCCAACATATCACTCGAATTGCGGGAATCTTGGCCGATAAACACAGGGCCAGCAACGGGGGAATTTTCTCTTAAAATTTGACCCGCCCAAAAACCTAATTGCAACGCAAAGGGAGCCGTCAGTAAATCGCCCACTTTACCTCGAATGCCATCCGTCCCGAAAAGAGGAACTTTGGACAAGGTTAACTCT
>JBEIFD010000351.1:0-4692 GCA_040382535.1 Merismopediaceae cyanobacterium | reverse complement strand
CGTTTTTCTGCTTGAGGCGGTAAATAGGCTTTAATCTGTTGATAATTCCGCACATCATCAAAAATAATTAACCCTTGATCCTGTTCATTTTTAAACCAATGTTGCCAAACAAAACGAACCCGATCGCTTAATTCTCCTTCCGTCGGTAACGTTAACCCTAAATGCAACTGAGCAAAACTTAAAAGACTTAACCCAGGATCACCATCCGCCACCGTTAACCAGGCAATTCCCCCCAAATAAGTTTTTTTATTCCATTCCTGCCAAGCATACTGCAACGCCAACTCCGACTTCCCAATGCCACCCATCCCCGTCAAAGTGGAAATGGCAACGCGATCATTTTGCTGTAATTGCTGATCTAATTTCGTTAAAACTTCGGCCCGTCCCACAAATTGCGCGACACCACTATTCGGTAAATTGTGAGGAATAACTTTGATAGATTGCTCCCCACTAACCGCTACTTTTTTAGACGCTCTTTCACCCCCTTTAGAAAACGATTAAAAGTCGGAAAATAAGTCCTAAAGGTACTTTCCGTATCCAGTTCCGCTTCATAGGTTAACGAAACAAAAGGCGGTAACGTCGAGATCGCCGCTTTTAACTTAGCCGCCGCAGGAGTATTCGGTGCATTTAACTTGGCCAGAATTTGTTGTAATAACTCTAAAATTTCTGGAGAAAGTTGATCGGGTTGCTGTTTAACGGACTCAACCTCTGTCACCAATTCAGCCACAATCGGTTCAGCTTCTTCATTGGTAATCGCCAAATCTCCCGTCATTTGACTGATTAATTGCCATTCATCCCGTTCCAAATCTCGAATTTGTTCCCGCAAATCCTCCATTTGCTGTCTCAGCCGTACCTTTTCTTCAGGGGCAATGGTCACTAAAGTATCGCGTTTATTAGCTAATTGCGCTTTTAAACGGGCAATATTTTTATCCAGGTTCTTGAGTTCTGAGGCTGACATAGGCATTTTGGGCGAACGCAATTCGCCCCTACGGGTTTGGGGGATTACTCTGATAATAAAGCAAATACCTCTTCACGGCTAACATTTTCACCATCAAGACCTTCTGCGATCGCCTTAGCTAAAGCAATATCTTCTACTGCGGTAATTGCTGGATCTTCTAATAACATTTCGATTACCTCTTGCAAATTTTCTCGTAACTCATCTAATGTTTCTCCCTGGGAATGCGCTCCCAAAAATCCAGGCACATAACCGACATAGAGATTGGTATCTATATCCTTTTCAATGATCGCGGTAAAAAGTTTCATAAATGATTACTCTTTTTTTGAGAAACTAATGATTAAAAATAATTATTCATAGATTAAAAGTATTATTTTGCCTGCGTATATCTGACTAAATATTCAAAACTCTTGTATAGTAAAAAGTTGGGGAGATTAATAGAATTCATTGATCACGCCCAAGGGATCTAAAAGACGATTTGTAACCCCACAAATGATTTCGTCGTTTAGCGGCAATGTTTTCTTTTTTTTGATTAACAATGGAGTCTGAAAATTCATGTCCGAACGTATTCAAAAGATTTTATCGCAATGGGGAGTGGCTTCCCGTCGCCATGCAGAAGAACTAATTTTACAGGGTAGAGTCCGCTTAAATGGCACTGTGGTCAAGTTAGGAGATAAGGCCGATCCCAGTCGCGATCGCCTAGAGGTAGATGGTAAAAGGATTGAACCGCTTGATCGTCCCAAATTTGTTTATCTGTTGCTTAATAAACCTAATGACGTGATCTCAACTTGCCAAGACCAGGCCCAGCGCAAAACCGTCTTAGATTTATTGCCGCCCCATCTGCGAGAAGGTAAGGGCATTCATCCCGTCGGCAGACTCGATCGCCATTCTACGGGAGCGTTGCTGTTGACCAACGATGGTGAACTAACTTTGCGATTGACCCATCCCCGCTATCATTTGCCGAAAACCTATGATGTCTGGGTATCGGGCCATCCCACAGAAAAGCAATTAGACCAATGGGAACAGGGCATTCTGCTGGATGAGAAAAAAACCCTACCCGCTAAAGTCGAAATCGTGGATTATGACCGCACTCGCACTTGTCTGGAAATTACCCTAACCGAGGGCAGAAATCGACAAATTCGCCGTATTGCTGAAGAGTTTGGCTTTGAGGTTTTAAAACTGCATCGACGGGCGATCGGAGACATTAAACTAAATTCTCCCCAGGATCGTCTAGTCAGTGGACAATATCGTTCACTCAAACCTGCGGAGATTAGTTTTTTAAAGCGTCATGTTAAGTTAGAGCATCAACCTCAAAAAGTCACGGTGAGAACGAAGCGTTAGATTGGAACAGAGGCTATGGCTGCAATCTGTTGTTTAACCTTCCTCTGATTCCAAAAATCCTGCTCTTCAATTTCAACATGAACAAGAATAAAAAAGAATTTTTGCCTGAATCTTTAACAAAAACCTCCTTGGTCACTGAAGTTTTAACAATGGCAGTGAACTCCCTCTGGAGCAATAAACTCAGAACGGGTTTAACCATGTTGGGCATTATTATCGGCATTAGCTCCGTCGTTGGGGTCACCTCCATCGGGCAGGGAGTCAAAAAAGCAACTGAAAAACAGATTCAATCCCTGGGTTCCGATGTGATTTTAGTCCTGGCAGGAGCCGCTAGTAGTGGGGGAATTAGTCAGGGGGGCGGATCAGCTTCTACCTTAACCGTCGCTGATGCCGAAGCCGCCGCTAGTCAAGTTACTGCTGCTCGAAAAGTCACCGCTTTTTTACAACGGGGAAATATTCAGGTCGTCTATAACGGTCAAAATATTGCAACGACTCTTTTGGGGACGGATTTAAATTATCCTGATGTTAAAGATGCCTATCCCCAGGAGGGACAATTTTTTACTCAAACGGATTTAGATAATGCCAACTCTGTTGCAGTGTTAGGGACTAAAGTACGAGATCAATTGTTTGGGGAAGAATCGGCGATCGGGGCTGAAATTCGCATTCAAAATAAACTTTATCGAGTCATTGGAGTGATGCCACCCAAGGGAGCAGTGGGGCCAACGGATCAGGACGATCGCGTCTTTATTCCCCTGAGTAATATGTCTAGTCAAATTGTGGGGAATAATGCGGTTTCTGGGGTTGCCATTTCTGGATTTTGGATTGCGGCCAAGGATGGTACACAAATCGATGCGGCCCAATTTCAAGTAACCAATTTATTACGGCTACGCCATAATATTTATCCTCCTCAGTTGGATGATTTTCGCATTATTAACCAAGTCGATGTGATTAATACTTTTACTAGTATAATCAGCCTTTTTACCGTTCTTTTGGTTGCGATCGCAGGAATTTCTTTAGTCGTGGGAGGCATTGGCATTGCGAATATTATGTTAGTTTCCGTTGTGGAGAGAACCAAAGAAATTGGGTTACGAAAAGCATTAGGAGCCAGTTATTTTGCGATTTTGACTCAGTTCCTTACAGAAGCCGTTGTCGTTTCTAGTGTTGGTGGTATGATTGGAATTTTTGTTGGCATTGGCATTACGATCACGGGAACCAAAATAATGAAAGTTCCCCTCGTTATTTCTCCTTTATCCATTATTGCGGGCTTGGGAATGTCCGTCAGTGTGGGGTTAATTGCTGGCGTTGTTCCTGCCCGTAATGCGGCCAAGTTAGACGCGATCGTGGCTTTACGGAGTGAATAATTGATCTTTATTGTAAAACTTTTTCTAGTTGATGTTGTTGCCACAGAGATTGATATAAACCCGATTGATTTAATAATTCCTCATGGGTTCCTGACTGCACAATAATTCCCTGATCCATGACCAAAATGCGATCGGTTTGTGCCGCCGCCGAAAGTTGGTGGGAGATAAAAATTACAGTCTTATGTTGTTCATGGGAAAGATGATTGAGAATTTGGGTCGCGGTTTGATTATCCACACTCGACAAGGCATCATCTAGGATCAAAATCGGTGCATCTAGCATTAAAGCTCTCGCTAAAGAGGTTCGTTGTCGTTGACCACCTGAGAGAGTAATTCCGCGCTCTCCCACCAAGGTTTCATACTTTTGAGGAAAATACTGAATTTCTGAATCAATATAGGCTTGTTTCGCCGCTTTTTCTACATAGATTTCTTCTTTTTGGGGATCACCATAACGAATATTATTTTGAATGGTGGTACTAAACAAAAAGCTATCCTGGGGAACGTAGGCGATCGCCTTTCTCAGATTTTCTAGGGAAATTTGGGTAATATCAATGCCATCTAAGAATAATTGACCTGGCGCGATATCTAATAAACGGGGCAAAGCATTGGCTAAAGTAGATTTGCCAGCACCAATGGGGCCAACAATTGCAACCATTTCTCCTGGGTTGATTGTAAAATTTAGATCCCTTAAAGCGGGAATCTGACTGTCAGGATAGGCATAGGAAAGATGGGAAGCGGTAATTTTTCCTTGAACAGAATCACTATTTAAAGGAACGGGATTCGCACTATCTTGAATTTTAGATTGGGCTTGAAAAATTGCCTCAACGCGATCGATACTTACTTCTCCTCGTTGATAGGCTGTAATGGTAAATCCTAATAAAGCAGTCGGAAAAACAAGACGTTCTACCAAAATAATGAGGGCAATAAAATCCCCCACACTAATTTCTCCTTGTTGAATCGCGGCGGTTCCAAAAGCTAATAATAATAAAAGACTGATATAAGACAATCCTTCAATAATCGGAAACGTTAAATTTCTAGTTCTGG
>JBEIFD010000350.1:0-4694 GCA_040382535.1 Merismopediaceae cyanobacterium | reverse complement strand
GTCTGAAAAATGGCACACAAATGGCTTGGTTAATTGATCCAGAAGAACAGGTCGTTTTTGTTTATGTTGCGGATCAAGAAGTCACTTTTTATGATGAACCCAAATCGATTTTACCCGTCCCGACCTTTGCTCAAGATCTGCAATTAACGGTACAACAATTATTTAGTTGGCTGTCTGATTAAAAACTGATAAAATCACTCTTATGGCGTTGCTGATTTGGACTATGAATCTTCCTTTATTTCATTTAAAAAGCTAATCTCAAACTGATTTTTGGATATGTGAAAAACTATCATTCATATCTTGATCCAGCAACGCCATTATTTGCATTGTCAGCAAAGCCCTCGTGATAGATTATCCTTGAAATCTGATTCCCTTCACTTCAAAAGGTTAAGATTAAAAACACACCTGTTTCTGCCTGACCATGACCTTTTCCTCTATCATTCGTCATCTCGAAAAACTGCCTCTCACCCTAGAACTCCTGCAAAAACTAAAAGCGCAGAGGACGCTGTCCCTCACGGGAATTTCTCGCTTGCCCAAGGGGTTAATTAGTTCGACCCTAGCTCAGAGCTTGGGTAATCATCTTTTGGTGATTACTTCGAGCCTCGAAGAAGCAGGACGCTGGGCGGCACAACTAGAAATCATGGGGTGGAAAACGGTAAATTTTTATCCCACTTCGGAAGCGTCTCCCTACGAAGCCTTGAGTGCAGAATCGGAAATGATTTGGGGACAGATGCAAGTATTGTCTAATTTGACAGAATTATCCCATTTAACCGCAATTATTACCACTGAAAAAGCCCTACAACCCCATTTGCCTGTTCCTGACATTTTTCAAGAATATTGTTTGACTTTACGGGCAGGAATGAATGAAAACAGTAAAGTTTTAGATGAAAATTTAGTGAAATTGGGTTATGAGCGGGTTGCGTCGGTAGAAGGTGAAGGTCAATGGAGTCGGCGTGGCGATATTGTGGATATTTTTCCTGTTTCAGCAGAATTACCCGTTCGTTTAGAGTGGTTTGATGATGAGTTGGAAAAGTTGCGAGAATTTGATCCTGCTACCCAGCGATCGCTCGATAAAATTGAACAATTAGTCTTAACACCGACCAGTTTTAATCCGATTATTGCCCAGCAAATTCAAAGGAATCAACAGGATATTTCGAGTTATTTATCCCCTGAAGAAATAGAATTACTGGAAATGGGAAACTATCCTGACGGAATGCAACGTTTTCTGGGGATTGCCTTTGAAAAACCTGCTTCTTTATTAGATTATTTACCGACGAATACCCTTTGTGTCATTGATGAACGCGAACAATGTCATGGCCACAGCGATCGCTGGTTAGAATCTGTTGAGCAGGAATGGCAATTTATTGAGTCTAAATATAATAATCATTTCCCTAAAATTCATCGTAGTTTTAATGAAGTTTTAGAAATGATTGAACCCCAATTTCAAACCATTTTTGTTTCCGAACTAGCAGACGCGACAGAAAAAAATGCCCTCAATTTATCCAACCGTCCGATTCCCACCATGCCCCATCAATTTTCAAAATTAGGGGAAATTCTCAGGGGAAAACGGGAAGTTTATACCAATTTCACGCTGAATAATTATGCTATTTGGTTAATCTCTGCCCAACCGTCCCGCACCGTCTCCTTGTTACAGGAACACGACTGTACTGTGCAATTTGTTCCCAATCCCAAGGATTATCCTGCCATTGAAAAGTTTAAGATTCAAAAAACAGCGATCGCCCTTAAATATTCTGGGGTTGCCGAATTAGAAGGATTTATTTTACCGACTTTTCGCATTGCGGTTGTGACTGACCGAGAATTATTTGGTCAACACGCCCTAGCCACTCCTGAATATATCCGCAAACGCCGTCGGGCAGTTTCTAAACAAGTTGATCTCAATAAACTTTCTCCTGGAGATTATATTGTTCATAAAAGTCATGGCATTGGTAAATTTTTAAAATTAGAAAAATTAGAAAGTCGTGAATATTTAGTGATTCAATATTCTGATGGTATCTTACGAATTCCTGCTGAAAATTTTGATAGTTTATCTCGTTATCGCTATAGTGGAACCGAACCGCCCCAACTTCACAAAATGGGTAGTAAAGTTTGGGAAAATATTAAAAATAGAGTCCGTAAAACCGTTAAAAAATTAGCCGTTGATTTACTCAATCTCTACGCCAAACGAGCCAAACAAACGGGTTTTTCCTATCCGACTGATACAGTCTGGCAAGAAGAATTAGAGGATTCCTTTCCCTACCAGGCAACTCCCGATCAACTCAAAGCAGTACAGGATGTTAAACGGGATCTTGAAAGCGATCGCCCGATGGATCGATTAGTCTGTGGGGATGTGGGTTTTGGCAAAACAGAAGTAGCAGTGCGAGCCATTTTCAAAGCCGTTACCAGTGGTCATAAACAAGTGGCTTTATTAGCTCCAACGACCATTTTAACCCAGCAACATTATCACACCCTAAAAGAACGATTTGCCCCCTATCCCATTAATATTGGATTATTAAATCGATTCCGCACTGCATCGGAAAGAAAAGAGATTTTACAACGCTTAAAATCAGGAGAATTAGATTTGATCGTTGGGACTCAACAGTTATTAGGACAAGGCGTTGAATTTAAGGATTTAGGTCTATTAGTTATTGACGAAGAACAGCGTTTTGGAGTGAATCAAAAGGAAAAAGTCAAGAGTTTAAAAACTGAAGTAGATGTGCTAACTCTCACCGCTACACCGATCCCCCGCACCCTTTATATGTCCCTATCAGGCATTCGAGAAATGAGTTTAATTACCACACCTCCTCCTTCTCGACGTTCCATTAAAACCCATTTATCTTCCTATAATCCTGAAGTGATTCGCACCGCTATTCGCAATGAATTAGACCGAGGGGGTCAGGTTTTTTATGTGGTTCCTCGTATTGAAGGGATTGACGAAGTGGGGGGACAACTACGAGAAATGGTTCCTAGTGCGAGAATTGCGATCGCGCATGGTCAGATGGATGAATCCGAATTGGAAAGCACCATGTTGGGATTTAATGATGGAGAAGCGGATATTTTGGTTTGTACGACGATTATTGAAGCAGGGCTAGATATTCCGAGGGTTAACACCATTATTGTCGAAGATTCTCAAAAATTCGGCTTGGCGCAACTCTACCAACTGCGGGGTCGGGTTGGTCGGTCGGGCATTCAAGCTCATGCCTGGCTTCTTTATCCTAATAAGCGAGAATTGACGGAAACCGCGCGACAACGCCTAAAAGCCTTACAAGAATTCTCCCAATTGGGTTCGGGCTATCAATTAGCGACCCGTGACATGGAAATTCGCGGTGTAGGTAGTTTATTGGGAGCGGAACAGTCGGGGCAACTAGAGGCGATCGGTTTTGATCTCTATATGGAAATGTTGCAGGAGGCGATCAAGGAAGTTCAAGGACAAGAGATTCCCAAGGTAGAAGAAACTCAAGTTGATCTTAAAATTACCGCTTTTATTCCTTCCGATTATATTCCCGATTTGGAGCAAAAAATGGCGGCTTATCAACGGATTACCGCCGTCAATTCTACCGAAGAGTTAATACAAGTCGCGGCGGAATGGTGCGATCGCTATGGAGTGATTCCCTCTCCTGTGGAGCAATTATTTAAGGTAATTGAGTTAAAACACATTGCCCGATCTATTGGTTTTTCTCGCATTAAATCCGATGGGAAACAACATATTATTTTAGAAACACCGATGGAAGAACCTGCTTGGAAGTTATTAGCTGAAAATCTTCCCCAACATCTGCGATCGCGTTTTGTCTTTAGTCCTAAAAAGGTGACAGTGAGGGGTTTAGGAGTGGTGAAACCGAAACAGCAATTGGAAAGTTTAATTGATTGGTTGGGTAAAATGAAGGGAGCATTACCCGATGCTAAAGTTTAAAAAACTGTTGGTTTTAAGAAATAGTTACTTGAACCTGTTCTTGTACCTCTAGTGTCTGTTGGACTTTGACAAAGGAATCATAAATTTCTATTTCTGAATTAACAGCCTCGAAACTCACAATTAATGAATAAGGTACGGTTGCCTCTGGATTTTTATTCCAACCTTCATGGCCAATTACAGCAATGCAAAAACCTTCTCGTAAATCATAGGATTTTACAATTGCCCAGTCTTTCTGAATTGTTCCATTACTTCTTGATATTTCTTTGACAATACCATCAATTCCTGTCGGTCTTCTTAGTCCGTTAGCATCAGGTTTGAATTGTTTTTTGCCTAATGTCCACTTGAATCCTGAGCCACTTTTTTCCGCATCATCGGGTGCATCGCGATCGCTGTTTGAGTTAGCGGATTACGTTTTAAGTCGCTTATATTAATTGGCGGAATATATTTGAACAATAGTCTGGTAAACTGGCTGAAGACATTTTTGGGGACGCGCTCAATGGCCTTAGTGATTAGCACCGTCAATATGAAAGGCGGAGTAGGAAAAACGACTCTAACGGTTAATCTGGCAACTTGTTTGGCAAAATATCATCAAAAACGAGTTTTAGTCCTGGATTTAGATGCTCAAATTAGTGCAACCTTGAGTTTGATGTCTCCCCATGAATTTGCTCAGACTCGCAAAAAACGTAAAACTCTGAGTTATTTAATTGATAATGTTATTCAACCGAATCCCCACAGTAAGTTGGATGTATTTGATATTATTTGTCCTGCGGTTTGTGATGTGGAAGGT
>JBEIFD010000349.1:0-4706 GCA_040382535.1 Merismopediaceae cyanobacterium | reverse complement strand
TGTAATGCCCAAATTTGAGAATGGGAAACATAACTCATCATGACCCCTAACATCAGCAATCCGAAACCCAAATAAACAAAGGGAATGCCTGGATCAGCTTTGATTTGTAATCCCGTACTACCGATTAACTCATAAATTTTAAGGGTCACGCCATTGACATCAATACTGGTTCCCTCGCGGACGGCATTACTCAAATTTCCCTGTTGATCATAGAGAATCATGGTTCCCTGTAGATCCTTGGTTAATAATGCAACGCCTTCACTCAAATCGGTTTTAGTCGGAATCCAGGTTCCCCAAATTTTGCCGCCTCCCTCTGCTTTTAGGGGAGCCATTGGTAACTGAAAAATAGGACTATTATTAATCTGGACTCTGACGGCTGAAATCCCCCAACTGGTTTGATAAAAAGTTACACCTTTATGACGCAGAGGTTCATTTACATGGATGGTTTTACGATCTAATTCTTGTCCCTGATTGTCGATAACAGATAAATCAGAATAAAACTGATCAATGGTTCCCTTGGCAGTATAGTCAATCCAAAAACGATTAACTTTAATTCCCCAATCCTTCGGCACATTCCCTTTAGCGAGCGGGCCTGCTTCGATAATATTTTTAACTTGAAAACTATCTCCACTCTTCACCATTTCCTGAGCCAAAAATCCTGTTAAAGCTCCCCAAATTGCCCCCCCTAAAATAATTAACATGGCGGCATGAACCACAATGGGGCCAATTCTGCCGATAATTCCTTTACGGGCATAGAGCATTTGTTCTTCTTGAAAAACTTTATAACCTTTTTGTTGTAATAAAGGCGTTAATTTTTCGAGAGGAATGGGATCTAAGTTGGTACTAAAAGCTAATTTTTGAAATTGTCTAGGTTTACGATAAAATTGCCAACGTTGGGCGGCTTTGAGAGCGGGAAACTGTCGAGTAAAGGTACAAACGGTTAAGCTTGTGCCGAATAAAACCAGTAGGGAGAGAAACCACCAGGTACTATATACATGATTGAGTCCCAGGGCTAAAACCAGTTGCCAGCTTAAAAATCCAAATAAAGCGGGATCTTCGGGATAGTTTGCTTGATAAAAAGAGAGGGTTTCTCCCTGTTCGATCACGGTTCCACTAATACTAAAAAACGCAATTAATAATAATAAAACAATTGCTAACCGTAAATCCGCGATCGCTTTCAGCACGGAACGCCAGGCTTGTTTGAGGGAAAGAAACCAAGGAGATGGGGATGAAGAGTCAGAAAGGGTCATCGGTACACAAGGAGTTCAACAAATTAAGGGAGTTTATTTGACTGTAACATCTTCAAACAAGGCATCATCTGTTCTGTCAAATTTTCCGTGATTGTTGCGATCGCGAAATACGCCTGAGTGATCCGCCGATTCATTCAAAATTTGCAAAGGATTCCCAACGCAAGAATGGGCCAAGTTTCCGATAAAATGCAAGTAATGACTTCATTGAGTGGCACTGCTGTATTTTCCCATGAAATATTTTTTCCGACTCGTAATTACCCTGATGGCGATCGCGCTGTTATTCTCGCCCCTACCCGCCCAGGCCGCCAGTTCTTCTTCTGTAACAGGAACTAGCTCGACCTTTGAAAATAGTACGATGGCAGGAAAAGATTTTACGGGACAAAATTTACAGACGGCTCAATTTACCAACGTAGATCTCAGCGACGCGAATTTCACCAAAACGGATTTGCGAGGCGCGGTTTTCAATGGTTCTACCCTCACCAAAGCCAATTTACAGGGAGCCGATCTCACCAACGGACTGAGTTATTTAAGCAGTTTTGAAAAAGCCGATCTGCGGGATGCGGTTTTTGCTGAAGCGATTATGCTCAGAACGTCCTTTAAAGATGCCGATATTACGGGAGCCGATTTCAGTTTGGCGGTTTTAGATAATTTCCAAGTGATTCAGCTTTGTAAAAAAGCAGACGGTGTAAATTCTAAAACGGGAGTTAGTACTCGCGAGTCCCTGGGCTGTTCTTAGTTTATTAACGATAAAAATTCATGGAAAATCAACGAGTTGGGGTCATTGGTGGCGGTCAGTTAGCCTGGATGATGGCCCAAGAGGCTCCTGACCTCAATTTAGATTTAGTAATTCAAACCCCTTCCCCCGATGATCCCGCCGTTCCTTTGGCTTGCGATCGCGTTTTTGCGGCCATTGATGATGCGTCCGCGACGGCAGAACTTGCGAAAACCTGTGGAGTGATTACCTTTGAAAACGAGTTTGTCGATCTAGACGCATTAAAACTTTTAGAAAATCAAGGCGTTTGCTTTCGTCCCAGTATCAGCACCCTCCAACCGTTATTAGATAAATACGACCAACGCACCTATCTCCAAAAAATTGGACTGCCCGTTCCTGTTTTTCAATCCTTTAATCTGTCCCGACCGCTTCCGTTTGCCTATCCCTTTGTATTAAAAGCTCGTCGTCATGGCTATGATGGTCAGGGAACTTATGTCATTAAAGGTGCAGACGATTTAGCGAAATTTGCACCCCAGCTTCTGGGAAATAAATGGTTAATTGAAGAATTTATTCCCTTTGAACGGGAATTAGCAATTATGGCGGCTCGCAGTGTGACGGGGGAAATCGTTTTTTATCCCGTTGTCGAAACCCAGCAAGTGAAACAAGTTTGTCATTGGGTGATGGTTCCCGCTCTTATTTCCCCAGATTTGCAAACGAAAATTGAAGATTATACCCGTCTTTTATTGACCGAATTAAACGCGATCGGTATCTTTGGCATTGAATTCTTTTTAACGGTTGATAACAAGATTCTCATCAATGAAATCGCGCCCCGTACCCACAATTCAGGACACTATACCCTAGATGCCTGTGATATTTCCCAGTTTTCTCTCCAACTCCAAGCCGTCACGGGACAATCTTTAAAACAACCTGTTTTGCAATGTCAACAAGCGGTCATGGTTAATTTATTGGGCTATAAAAATGCTGAGGGTGATTATGCCCAAAAAAGAGAAAAACTTGCAGAAATTCCCCAATCTTTTGTGCATTGGTATAACAAAACCGAATCCCGAATCGGTCGAAAACTGGGTCATGTGACGGTTTTAATCGATAATTTAGCAAATAAAAATCAACAGGAAAACCTACTATCAATTATTCAAAAAATTGAATCCATTTGGTATTCTGATTAGATCGGCGATCGCTAAAAACTCAATTAACCGCTTCTCCTGTGAGACTAAAAGCGCGAATTTCTGTGATTTTGACCTTCACTAATTTGCCTCTTAATTGCTCAATATTTCCAGGGAAAAAGGTTAAACGATTACCCGTTGTGCGTCCCATTACTTGGGTTGGATCTTTCGTATTTTGTTCTTCTACCAAAATTTCTTCAATCCGTCCTAAATAACGCTCCGATCTCTTCATTGCCGTGATGGAAACTAAATGATTTAATCGTTGCAGGCGATCGCTTTTGACCTCTTCACTGAGTTGATCTTCCCAAAGCGCGGCAGGAGTTCCAGGGCGGGGAGAATAGGCGGCAGTATTGAGTAAATCAAAGCCAATTTCTTCAACTAACTGTAAGGTATTTTCAAATTGTGCTTCCGTTTCCCCAGGAAAACCGACAATCACATCCCCACTAATGGACGCATCGGGCATATAGTGACGAATTTTATCAATAATTTGTCGATATTTCTCAATCGTATAACCCCGCTTCATCGCTTTCAAAATATCATTATCCCCCGACTGAAAGGGAATATGAAAATGCTCACAAACCTTGGGCAATTCCTGACAAGCTTTAATTAATCTTTCGGTGAAATAACGGGGATGACTCGTCGCAAACCGTAGGCGATCGATGCCTTCCACATCATGGACATAGTAAAGTAAATCCGTCAAAGTATGCAGATGTCGTCCCGTTTCCGTTGATCCGCCCAAATCCCGACCGTAGGCATCAATATTCTGACCCAGTAGCGTAATTTCTTTATAACCCTGTTGCCCCAATTGTTCCATTTCTGCCCGAATTGCCTCTGGAGTCCGCGATTGCTCCTCACCCCGCACATTAGGAACCACACAATAGGTACAACGTTCATTGCAACCATAGATCACATTCACCCAACCCGTAACGCGACTATCTCGGCGAGGACTGGTGATATCTTCCATGATATGAACCGCTTCCGTCGCCACCACCTGATTTCCCGCAAACACCTGTTCTAATAAATCTTCCAAGCGATTAGCGTGTTGCGGCCCCATCACCAAATCCAATTCAGGCACTCGGCGCAATAATTGTTCTCCTTCCTGTTGGGCAACACACCCCGCGACAATCAAGGTCAAATTGGGTTCTTGTTGTTTGCGTTTAGCCTGTCTGCCTAAATAGGAATAAACTTTTTGCTCGGCATTATCCCGAATGGTGCAGGTGTTGTAGAGAATTAAATCCGCTTCATTGGGATCGTCTGACCATGCCATTCCCATGTTGTCGAGAATGCCCGCCATACGTTCCGAGTCAGCTTTATTCATCTGACAGCCAAAGGTGGTGATGTGATAACGGCGGTGGGAAGTGGTCATAGGTCGCATAACAGAAATAAAGTCCAGCCTTCTATTATAAACCCGTCTTAAAGGCTTGTCATGGATAGTATAGTACTGTTCAGGGCGAACGCATCTTATGCGAGCAAAACCTTAAGGAGATAGTCCTCGTCCCAACCAGCGCGTAGCCGTTTATTCTTAATACCGAGTTTAAGAGTATTTTCTTTTGTGAGTAAGTT
>JBEIFD010000348.1:0-4712 GCA_040382535.1 Merismopediaceae cyanobacterium | reverse complement strand
CCAATAGGCATCTCTAGCCTTAAACTGGATCGAGATACTTGTGAGGAGACGCAATGTTCAAAAAACTTTCAATTTCCCTTTTAAGCCTGTTGTTGATTTTAGCGGGAACCAAGACAACTTTGGCAGAAACAGTGATGGAAAAAGTCGCGAGAACGGGAGTACTAACTCTCGGTGTTAACTCAGAGCTGATTCCCTATTCCTACGTCAATGAAAAGGGCGAGCTTGATGGCTATACCATGAGCATCGTCAACTTGGTTCGGCAACGATTAGAAAAAGAACTCGGCAAACCCGTCACCCTGGATACCGTTGAAGCCAAAACCCTAGTTGAACGCATTCCCAAATTGCTGACAGGGGAAATTGATATTACCTGTGATACCGCTTTTACCTGGACAAGAGACAAATATGTGGATTTCTCGGTTAGTTACGGCATTACGGGAATCCGTTTGTTAGTTCCCAAAAATAGTAATTTAGACACCCCTGAATCATTGGTCGGTAAACGCATCGCAGTCGTCCCTAACACTGTGGGCGAAAAAGCGATCAAACTTGCCCAACCCAAGGCAACCCTTGTCCCTGTCGAAAGCCTAGAGGCAGGATTAGTCGCTCTTAAGGAAGGAAAAGTCGATGGAGTGGCGGGAGATAGTATTATTCTCGATGGTTTACGTCAAAAAGTGGGATTATTGGATACAAAATTGGTTCCCAAGGTTGCTTTAGCCAATTATGGGGTTGCTTGTATGACGAAACAGCATGATCCTACCTTTTTGCGTTTGGTGAACTACTCGATTGTCGAATTCATGGAAGGTTATTTGACCCAGGAGAAAACGGCTAGTGGAATTATAGATCGTTGGCTTGGCCCCAATGGCATTACCGTAGTTGATCCAGAAGCTATCCGTGATTTCTTTAATTACACGGTCATTACCCACGAACAGATCCCACCCTCTGAAACGAAGTAATCGGTCATTAAGTGGTCTTTATTGAATAAAATCAGGATAATAAATGAATATTAAGACTCAAATGGGCTGGGCCAGCTTTTTAGTTGCTCTGTCGGCTTTTAATTTACCGGTGGATGCCGCGATCGCCCCGATTTCTGTTCAGGCTGTGACCACAGAAACTGCCCAATCCTCCATCGAAGGTCGTTTGACCCGAATTTCTGCTACCCTAAAAACCAAAGAAAGTCAGTTACCTGATAAACTTTCAGAAACGCCTGGGAATGGAAACTTAGCCCTCGGCTTTGCAAATAATCGTGGCGGCGGTGGCTTTGTTAACGTCAATCGTGGTGGTGGCTTTGTGAATGGTGGTGGCGGGTGGCGCAATGGTTGGAGTGATGGTGGCGGCTTCTTGAATCGTCGTTAAATTCAACTTTTGTTGGCTTTATCTTAAAGATGGGTTAGGTCAATCTGACTAACTCATCTTGATTCAATAAATAATTATGCTTCAGCTAACTGTTTCGTGTAATTTTAATTGTGGCTATAATGATTGACTGAATCGCTAAATTATTATTAAAAAAAATCAGGAGGATAAATTTTGAATATTAAAACTCAAATGGGCTGGGCTAGCTTTTTAGTGGCTTTATCTGCTTTTAATTTACCTGTGGATGCCGCGATCGCGCCCCCAACTGACCAAACTGCACCGACAGAAATCACCCAACCCTCTATAGAAGGACGTTTAACCCGAATTTCGGCCACCCTGAAATCCAAGGAAAGTCAACTGCCGAAAGAATCCTCCGAAACCCCTGCCAATGGAGAAATCGCGATCGGCTGGGTCAATGGTCGAGGGGGTGGTAGTTTTGTAAATCGTCGGGGCGGCGGTGGTTGGGGTAACGGTTGGAGAGACGGTGGTGGATTTTTTAATAGTCGTCCCTGGGGTAATGGTGGGTTTCTCAATTCTCCTGGTTGGCGCAACGGTGGCTTTATAAACCGTTTTTAAAACATCGACAAATTACAATTTTTGAGATGAGTTAGACTCATGTAGATTAGTTTGTTTAACTCATCTAAAAAACAAAGAATCAGACCTTAACGCAGTTTTGTCTTACTCTTCTATTTTTTTTACTCAATTAGTAAAAGATTTAAAAATGACTTTAGCCTCCTTGGATCTCAAAAAACAAAATTTACAACAAGAAGATGATTTTCTAGATACCTCTAAATTTGGGCCGCTAACCCTAGCTGTTATTCAACCCACCTCTTTTTGCAACCTAGATTGTGACTATTGCTATTTACCCGATCGCCATCTCAAAAATCAACTCTCTCTCGATTTAATTGATCCCATTTGTAAAGCCATATTTGAAAGTCCCTTTACCACAGAAAACTTTACCATTTGTTGGCACGCAGGCGAACCTCTAGCGGCTCCTATTAGCTTTTATCGAGAAGCCTTTAAATTAATTGCTGAATGTAGCCAAAAATATAATCATAAAAATTTACAATTTAATCATTCTTTTCAGACAAATGCCATCTTAATTAATCAGGATTGGTGCGATTTATTTAAGGAATTTAAGGTAGATATTGGCGTAAGTATTGATGGCCCCGACTTTATCCATGATGTCCATCGTAAAACGCGGACAGGATTAGGGAGTCATGCCGCCGCCATGCGAGGAATTGAATATTTACAGAAAAATGAAATTTGTCATAACGTGATTGCCGTTTTAACAGAAGATTCTGTTAATTATCCTGATGAAATCTTTAACTTTTTCTATGATAATAATCTTAGAGATGTGGGATTTAATATGGAAGAAACAGAAGGAATTCATCTCAAATCTTCCTTAGAAAAAGAAGGGGTAGTAGAACGCTATCGATCCTTTATGAAACGTTTTTGGGAATTAACGACCCAGAGTGAAGGAGAATTTCAAGTCCGAGAATTTGAAGCCGTTTGTGGTTTGATTTATACTGAAGAACGCTTAGATAAGACGGATATGAATCATCCCTTTGTGATTGTCAGTATTGATAATCAGGGAAATTTTTCCACCTTTGATCCTGAATTATTATCAGTTAAAACGGAAAAATATGGTGATTTTGTCTTCGGTAATGTGTTAACCGATAGTTTTGAATCTATTTGTAAAACTGAAAAATTTCTGACTATTTATCAAGATATCAATGCAGGGGTCGAATTATGTCAACAAACCTGTGATTATTTTGGATTGTGTGGCGGTGGTGCAGGGAGTAATAAATACTGGGAAAAAGGAACTTTTAATTGTGCGGAAACAATGGCTTGTCGTTATCGCATTAAAGAGGTTTCGGATATTGTGATTGAAGCTTTTGAAAATTCTTTAGGGCTAGAATAATTCGAGAGACAAAGTTGCCATTGGCTTAAATTTCTACAGTAAAAATAGAACCCTGGGGCTGATTGGGCGCGATCGCCAAAGTTCCTCCTTGAGCTTCCACGGCTATTTTACAGAAGGCTAAACCTAAACCAATTTGAGAAACATTTTGTTTAACGGTTCCGATTTCAAACTTTTTAAAGATGTCCTCTGCTTTATCTGGACTTACGCCTGGCCCATTGTCTGCAACCTTAACTCGGAGGTGATTTTCGGGTAAATATTCGATTTGTAGGCATACTTGACTGTTCGGGGGAGAAAATTTTAGGGCGTTAGAGATTAAGTTTTCAATTACCCGACGTAGGATAATTGCATCAATAACAAGGTTATTCCCTGGGTTAGGTAATTCTCCTTTTAGCTCAATCGTCTGGGTCTGGGCTGTTAATTCAAAATCGATCAGAATTGAAGTTCCTATCTCATATAAATCTGTTGGCACTGGATTAAAAAGAATTTTTCCTGATTCTAGTTTGGCCATTAACAGCAAACTATCAATCATGGCTTTCAGTCGGTTACCAGATGTTAAAATTTGCTCTGCTTTTTTGATCATCAAAGCTTGTTGATCGGTTCGATCGCCGTATCTTTGGATAATCTCAGCCGATAGAAGCATTGCCGACAAAGGATTCCGCAAATCGTGAATAATCATGTTGGACATATCTTCCCGTAGAGTGAGGGCTTCTTCGCGCAATTTCACTAATTCTTCCAGTTCAATATTCTTTTGTTTGAGTTCGGCTTCGGCTAGTTTGCGATCGCTAATGTCGGTCAAAATGCCTTGACTACCCATGAAGCTACCTTCAGCACTTAAAATCGGTGTAGTATTGCTACTCACCCAAATGTAGTGACCATCTTGATGGAGATGACGGAATTCAGTACTAGTAAGCATTTGCCCAGATTGAACAGACTGTATATATTCGCTGAGAATCAAATCAAGATCATCGGGATGGACGAGATCGCTAAAGGGTTTCCCGATCCAGTCCTTGGGGTCGAAGCCAAACAGGGTTTGAAATTGGGGCGATAGATAGGTGAATGCAGCATTTCCATCCACTGACCAAATTAAGTCATTCGTATCTTCTACCAAACGACGGAATTTTGCTTCACTCTCCATTAAGGCCAATTCAGTCTGCTTGCGATCGGTAATATCCGTTAAAGTGCCAATGTAGCCAACGATTTTGCCTGCTTCATTAAATTCTTTGGCTACCTGCAAATCAAACCAGTTAACACTGCCGTCGGGACGAAGATGTCTTCCTTCACGAATAAAAATGTCTTTCTCGGATCAATACCTTTGCCAATTTAGTCCAGAGAGTAGAGAAGACTTTAACGGTAAACTTTCTTTCAAGCGAGGCTTGGCAAAAGTAGTAATCCTAAAAAATTCCGTTAAGGTTTTCCGAAAGGTTTTTTTTAATGTATCCTT
>JBEIFD010000347.1:0-4716 GCA_040382535.1 Merismopediaceae cyanobacterium | reverse complement strand
TGAGTTTATGCCGTTTTGTTCGTTCGATGCGAGGGTCATCTATTTCGGCAAAGTGTTCTACCAGTCTATATTGGGGTCGGAGTTTCATCGTTATTTGTCTTCTATGGACTTTCGCTCATTTTCCCTCACTCTTTCCACTACAACTGGATTTCTTTTGTCCGTACTATTTTAGATGCGTCCGCCCTGCTTCTATCATAACTCAGCAAAATAATGTACCAGAATATGGTAACTGGAAAGACAAAGACTGGCAAAAATTTTCATTGCAAGAATTTTTCCGTGAAGAAAATGAAATTGAATATTGCCTAGAAGATGTTCAAGAAATTTATACACCATGAAAGTAGAGGATATGATCTTAATTCGTTTTCCTCACGATCGCCGATTTGGGCAGGGCTATTTCATTTAAAAAAGAGAGATAATGTATAGGTATGAAAGTAAGAAGGGAAAAATAAAAATGGAACAAATAGCAATTATCGAAGCCTTTGCCGCGCTTCCAGACGCTCGTCGTCGTGCAGGGATGCGGCATAAGCAAACCTTGTGTCTAGCCCTGTTTACCTTAGCTATTGCAGCAGGAAACAAAGGATTTCTGGCGATGGGAGATTGGCTAAAAGCCTACCAAGAAGAACTGTTAGTAATGTTCAAACCCTATAAAAATCGATTACCGTCATACAGTACAATTCGTCGAGTGATGCTAAAAACGGATATAGAGAAATATGGAGAATGCCTAAGTAAATTTTTTGAAATCAAACCTGAAAGAGGCGAGACCATTGCAGTAGATGGCAAGGTACTCAAGGGGTCGTATATGTCGGAAACGGATAACCCTTGTAGCGAATCCCATCCAAGCATCATGCTGGTAAGTGCTTACATAGTGGAGAGAGGTCTGATTCTGCCCCCCTATGAAGTAGAGAGAAAGACAAATGAAATCAAGGCACTGCCTGAAATGATTGAAAAATTAGCTCTTAAGGGAGTCGTGTTTGCCTTTGATGCCATGAGTACTCAAAAAAAACTTGTCAGTTGATAATCGAGAGTGAGAATGACTATCTGGGTGCGTTGAAAGGGAACCAACGGGGATTGCTAGCTGAGGTAAAGAAGCAGTTTAAGCCTGAACAAAGCATTAAGCATCTTAACAAGGGGCATGGACGAATTGAAAAACGCACAGTTAGTATTTGTAGTGACCTTACTGGCATCAGGGAATGGGCAGGATTAAAGACCTTAATCCGTGTTGAATCTGAACGTCAAGTGTTTTATTCCAATATGATTGTCGTAACCCGCAATACCCGCTATTACATCAGTTCTTTGCTTGAGAGTGCAGAATCCCTCGCCCAGAGGATTCGGGGTTACTGGGGGGTAGAGAACAAAGTTCATTATGTACGAGATGTTACTCAAGGCGAGGATAAATCAAGAATTAGGACGACTCCTTTGGTTCAACTCTTTGCTGTTGCCCGTAATATAGCACTCAACTTATACCGAGAACAGGGATTCTCCAATATGGCCCAAGCCCAACGATTCTGTTCTCACACCTTATCTACACTTGTTCGCATTTTTAGAATGAAATAGCCCTGCCGATTTGGGCAAGAGATTATCTACGCGATCGCATTAATTTTTTTTGATCATTAGTTTTGATCAGGCTCTATTATTCGTTGAAGAACTTCAGCGATCGAATGAAGATGTGGATTGGCAAGAATCTTTACTAATGACTCGCCATGCCCAAACCCCCTTTTTCGTAAAGGTTAGAGCCTTGTTGATCTCTCTTTTTCTTCGAGAAACCGTATCTTTCTTTTATTTAATATTATTAATTATATCTGTTGTTTTAGTGATATCACTAGAAAATTAATCTAAAAATTCACACACAAAAGTAGATTGGGTTTTGGGTTGATCAAATTTATAGTTAATTTTTAATGATAAAATATTTTAGGTCAGTCTAACCTTGGAAAATATTATTCTGTGATAGAACAATTTCCATCAATAGATTTTGCTTTATGAAGAGCTTGATCTGCCCGTTTAATAATTTGATTTATATCATTATCTTGACGACAATAGCTTGCAATACCAATACTGACGGTTGTTTGAATAAGATGATCCTCAATATTATGTACAAAATTAGCAATTTTTCCCCGAACTCTTTCTGCAACAATAACGGTATTTTCTAAACTTGTATTAGGTAAAATAATAAGAAATTCATCCCCTCCAAAACGCCCCAGATGATCAACATTTCTCAGATTATCTTTTAAGATTTTAGCAATATTTTTAAGAACTTCATCTCCCAGTGGATGTCCATAGATAGCATTTATTTTTTTAAAATAATCTAAGTCAATCATCATTATCGAAAACAAGGAATGGTAACGTTGAGCAAGCTTAAGTTGTATGTCGCCAAACTCCAGAAGAGAACGACGATTTCCCAGTCCCGTTAACGAATCGATAGTGACTAATTGCTCAAGCAAAGCATAAGCTTCTAGTAATTCATCATTAGATTTTCTTAGTCCTGCATAAGCCTTATTTAATTTCAACTGATTTTCCACTCGGAGCAGTAGTTCGGTTTTTTGAAATGGTTTTTTTATGTAATCGATCGCCCCCGTCTTAAAAGCTGTTACAAAACTTTCCTTACTGTCATCGGCTGTAATAAAAATAATAGGAATATCTTGATACATAGGGTTTGACTTAAGAATATTACAAACCTCTATGCCATCCATTTCTGGCATCATTAAGTCAAGAAGAATTAAATCTATTGGCTTTGTTTGATTTTCTATTATTTCTAATGCCTGTTTTCCTGAATTAGCAAAAACTGTGTTGTAGCCTACTCCCTCGAACATTTTATCTAATAGACGAATATTATTAATGACATCATCCACAATTAAAATCAAACATTCTTTTGGTTTAAACAGTTCCATTGTTTACCTCGATTTGTCAATTTTTTTTTAGATAATTTATATTTCAGCATTAACCATAGCCATTTTCATTAAGAAAAGCCAGACTAATCTCTTCCTGACGAGCTTGGGACTGATACTGATCGCCGAGAAGTTTTTCCACGTATTTACCTAAAATATCACCTTCTAGATTGACCCAATCCCCTATTTTTAAATAATTTAGATTTGTCTCACCGTAGGTCACAGGGATCACTGCGACTCTAAACCAACTCCCCTGGTCATCACAATCTGCGATCGTTAAACTAATGCCATTTACAGCAATACTGCCCTTAGAGACAAGAAAACGCGACAAATATCGTTGCCATTGCTCCATCATTCCTCTAGGAGCCGAAAAAGTCAATTCCCAAGCATTTTGGGTAACCACGGATTTAACTAAACTACCAATGCCATCGACATGACCCGAAACAAAATGTCCACCAATTTTTCCCCCCGCTCTGAGAGAGGATTCAATATTCACGTAGGCCGAGCTTTGACTCGCTTTTTCGAGGGTGCTACGTTGCAGGGTTTCGGGGGAGACAGACGCAATAAACCCTTCCGAAGCAATTTCTTCCGCCGTCAGACAAACACCATCCACTGCCACGCTATCCCCTAATTCCAAGTCTGGCAGGATTTTTTGGGCAGTATCAGTCAACAAATGAACTAAAATACGGTCTTGGGAAAGGGCGTTGATTTGTCCCAGTCCTTGAATAATTCCAGTGAACACAGCTTTTAGGGATAATGTTTTCTACTGTTTGAGCATAACATTCCTGTTTACTGGATTATTCCCCTTTCAGCATTCAAAAAACAGAGAGTTCTAAAATCCCTGCAAAGGTGGCGGCAACCAGACTAATTTTTAAGAAACGGCTACCTTCAGAGCAGAGCCAATCTCTTTGCTTTTGAATTTCGACATAAATGTGTAGCGCACCGACCATGAAGAAGAGGAAGGCGACTAGACTCATTTTTCGTTGCCCCGTCTCGATTGGAGACGCTGACCAGGATTGTTGCTGTAGCATAATTGCTTTCTCTAATGGCTTTAAGGTTAATCATTAATCCTATGGTAAACGAGATCTTGTTAATTGTAAAGTTTTGTATCTAACTCTTGACAAAAAGAGGGAGAGCGAATGTCAAGCAAGATTTGGTTTTGGGGATTCAGATGCTATGCTATGCAACGGCTACTCTGATAATTTTATTGAATGACACAGATACAATCTTTTGCGGAACTTGTCCCTTTATTTGAAGCAGAGCCGCCCCAGGTTATCTTTTTTGATGCGATGGGAACGCTTTTGGGGCTGCGGGGGAGTGTCGGCGATATTTATGGAAAAATTGCCGAATCCTTTGGCGTTCAAGTGGATTCAACCCAATTAAATCAAGCTTTTTTTGAAAGTTTTAAAAACGCTCCTCCCCTGGCCTTTGGAGAATCAGATCCAGTTTTATTAGCCGAACTGGAATATCAATGGTGGCACGCGATCGCCTCCCAGGCATTTAGTCAAATTCAAGCGTTAGAAAAATTTGAAGATTTTGATCAATTTTTTCAAACACTCTACGAACATTTTGCTAGTGAGGAACCCTGGTTTGTGTATGCTGATGTAATATCGCTCTTAAATGATTGGCAACAACGGGGCGTAAAATTAGGTGTTATTTCTAATTTTGATAGTCGTCTTAATCAGGTTTTAACTCATTTAGAATTAATTAATTTTTTTAACCAGATTATTTATTCTTCGAGGTACAGAATTGCCAAACCCGACCCCAGAATTTTTCAATTTGCCCTAGATCAATTTCATTGTCTTCCTAGTCAAGCTTGGCATATTGGTGATAG
>JBEIFD010000346.1:0-4728 GCA_040382535.1 Merismopediaceae cyanobacterium | reverse complement strand
TTAATTCCTAATATTCATTAAATTAATGGCCAGCTTAAACGGCGGCTAAAACTTTTTCATCCAAGAAATCATAGCCTTTGGCTTCTAATTCATGGGCTAATTCCTTATCGCCACTCATCACGATGCGACCGTCATACATGACATGAACAAAATCAGGTTCAATATATTCCAGTAATCGTTGGTAATGGGTAATGATAATGCAGGCATTATTTTCGGTTTTAAGTTGATTAACGCCACTGGAAACAATTCTCAAGGCATCAATATCCAGTCCCGAATCAATCTCATCTAAAATCGATAAAGTCGGTTCTAAGATTGCCATTTGGAGAATTTCGTTGCGCTTCTTTTCTCCACCCGAAAAACCTTCATTTAAGCTACGGTCTAAAAAGCTAGGATTCATCTGCACAATATCTAGCTTTTCGTTGACCAAATCTTCAAAGTCAAAATTATCTAGTTCTTCTAATCCTAAATGTTTCTGTTTGGCATTATAGGCGATTCGTAAAAAATCCAAATTACTAACGCCAGGAATTTCTAGAGGATACTGAAAGGCTAAAAAGATTCCTGCTAAAGCTCTTTGTTCGGGTTCAGTGTCTAGTAAACTTTCCCCTTTATAAAGAATTTCTCCGCCTGTAATTTCGTAATCAGGATGACCCGTTAAGACTTTAGAAAACGTGCTTTTCCCTGAACCATTACGACCCATAATGGCATGAACTTCTCCTGCTTTGACTTCTAAATTAAGTCCTTTTAAAATAGGAGTTCCGTCCACATTGGCGGTTAGATTTTTGACAGATAAAATAGTATCGCTCATTAGTTGATAGTTGAAAGTGAATAATTGATAATAAACATTCGGTAGGGGCGGATTGCGTACGCCCAATAGGAATTAACCAACGGCTCCTTCGAGTTTTAGGCTGAGTAATTTATCGGCTTCGGAGGCGAATTCCATTGGTAATTCATTGAGAACATCTTTACAGAAACCACTGACTAAAAGGGAAACTGCATTTTCTTCAGAAATTCCCCGTTGGGCAAAGTAAAAAAGTTGGTCTTCCCCAATTTTAGAGGTAGAAGCTTCATGTTCTACCTTAGCCGTGTTGTTATCTACTTGAATATAGGGAAAAGTATTAGCTTCGGCATTATCCCCAATGAGCATGGAATCGCATTGAGAATAGTTTCTGGCTCCCTTGGCATTCGGCCCCATTTTCACTAAGCCGCGATAACTATTTTGAGAGTTACCAGCAGAAATACCTTTAGAAATAATGGTGCTTCGGGTATTTTTGCCAATGTGGATCATCTTGGTTCCCGTATCCGCCTGTTGTTTGTTGTTTGTTAGCGCGATCGAATAAAATTCTCCAACGGAATTATCGCCGACTAAAACACAACTAGGATATTTCCAAGTAATCGCTGAACCTGTTTCTACTTGTGTCCAGGAAATTTTAGAATTAACGCCTTTACATAAACCCCGTTTGGTAACGAAATTGTAAATTCCACCTTTCCCGTTTTCATCGCCTGCATACCAATTTTGTACTGTTGAATATTTGATTTCAGCATTATCTAAGGCTACTAATTCAACAACGGCGGCATGAAGCTGATTACTGTCATACATGGGAGCAGTACAGTTATGAACCGCAAAACCCCGCACTAGGTAACTATGGGTAGAATGGACATCAATGTTAAACACTAAATCGTCATAAGGTTCCCGATTAATTTCTCGAATAGGGACGATAAAATGGGTTTCTGTTTCTCGCACCATATCCCATTTTTTCTCCTCGGTATAACCAATTTGATAAAGGGTTTGACGATTAATTATTCGGTCAGATTGGTTCGAGAATTTACTTTCACCACCTTCTCGTGTTTGTACCCAAGCATAAATATCTAATTTATTGAGCAACATTTGTACTTGCTGGGCAAGACTTTCTGAAGCAGTAGAATATCGGACTAAACAAGAATTATCTCGTTGATGAACATTGCCATCTCCTGCTAAATAAGCATCTAAAAAGATTTTAGTTTTACTCGGAGAAAGTTCCATTAAAGCGGGACTCAGTTTTTTATTCGTCGCGCCTTTTCCGCAATGTTCTGTAAACCAATCGGAATATTGTTGAGAATAAAAACTAACGCCTGCTCCATTGCGATCGGGTTGCTCTGTCACATAGGCGGGACGACCTGTCACTTCGGTAATCAGTTGACAAGCACGATTCACTAATTCTTTTTCATGTAAACCAAAGGATAATTGGTTCGTATATTGACGATTGGCTTGATTGAAATAGGTGCTTCCTTCTGCTAGGTAATAACCCAATAATTCTAATTCGGCATCACTAAAAGCGGAAGAATCAGGGCGGGTTAATTTGGGGACGAGAATAAAATCACCTTTCTCTAATTGATCAGCTTTGAGCCATTGGGGTTCGGTTTTGAGGAGTTTTTTGGTATCCACTTCGGGTAACCAATTTTCTTTGCGTTTTTGTCGTTTAACCGCCACGTCTTGACGTTTAATGGCATAAACAGGATGCTCAGGTGTTAACTTAAATTCGTTGTAACGAGAAACAGGACGGACGGTAATCATTTCGCCTTTGTGGTGGCGTACCATTGCGGCGCGTACTTTTTGCAATTTGCCGTTGTGATCATAAACGCGATCGCCTGCTTGTAAACTTTCAATATTACGCCAACCGTGACGAGTGAGAACCTGTTCTCCTGCGGGATGACAGCCTTCTAAATAACTAACAGAAGCCCCGTCTTCGGCGATAATTAAGGTTCTTTCAAACTGTCCCGTATCTCCATTATTAATGCGGAAATAGGTCGATAATTCCATCGGACATTTAACACCCTTGGGAATAAAAACGAATGATCCATCACTAAAAACTGCCGCATTTAACGCCGCAAAATAATTATCAGCCGTCGGAACCACGCTACCTAAATATTTTTTAACTAATTCAGGATGTTCTTGGAGGGCTTCAGAAATTGAGCAGAAAATTACGCCATCTTTTGCTAATTTTTCTTTAAAGGTTGTCCCGATAGAAACACTGTCAAAGATCGCATCCACTGCCACATTACTTAATCGTTTTTGCTCCGATAAAGGAATGCCTAATTTTTCAAAGGTTTCTAATAAAGTGGGATCAACTTCATCTAAGCTTCCTAATTTTTCTTTTTGTTGTTTAGGAGCGGAATAATAGATAATATTTTGGTAATCGATCGCGGGATAATGGACATGGGGCCAGGTCGGCTCGGTCATTTTTAACCAGTGTCGATAGGCTTTCAGGCGAAACTCCAACATAAATTCGGGTTCGTTCTTTTTCGCCGAAATGAGACGGACGACATCCTCACTCAGACCCTTGGGAATGGTATCCGATTCAATGTCTGTGATGAAACCGTATTTGTAGGGTTGGTTAACGAGGGTTTTAACTGTGGTCGCGCTCATTGGATCGGATTCTCCCGTATGACTGGTATTTTGCCCCAGAGTCTTTCCCTAAATGGGTTTGAGAGCAAGAGGTAAATTTAAAATAATGAATTTTTAATGGTCGGGGGTACTTAAACAACGCTTTTATTGTTTAACTATATCTTACAATAGATTAACAATGGGTTAGTTGTCAAAGTCGGTAAACTATTTTCATGACCTGACACGCTAATCGAGAGGATTCAGATCGCGGCTCAACCCATGACCCGTTCTAGTTTACTCTGATTCGTTAAACGGCTCTGCTATTTTTTATTCTCTTTTGGGCGATCGCTATGACCATGACTCAAACTCCTTCTACCAAAGAGGACATCCTCAATTATCTGCTCAAGGTGAATCAAACCAAGGCTCAAGAGTTGGCGGATTTGTTGGAAATTAGTCCCCAAGCGATTCGTCGGCATCTCAAAGATTTAGAAATCGAGGGTTTGGTGGAGCATCGAGCCGTCCAGGAGGGTATGGGACGACCCCAATATTATTATCATCTCAGTAAGCAAGGTCGCGATCGCTTTCCCAATCGTTACGGGGAGTTTGCGGTCTCATTTTTGGATACTTTAATGGAAACGGTTGGGGAAAAACAGGTCGGGGAAGTCTTAAAAAAACAATGGGAACGCAAAGCGGATGAGTATCGCCAACGGATTGGGGCGGGTTCTCTGCAAGCTAGGGTTGAAAAATTGGTAGAGTTGCGGCGAGAAGAGGGGTATATGGCAGAATTACATGATTTTGATAAAAATATAACTACATCGAAAACAACAGAAAAATTTATTTTAGCGGAACATCATTGTGCCATTTCTGAGGTTGCTGAATCCTATCCAACGGTCTGTGGGCATGAGTTGGAAATGTTTGGGGCTATTCTTCCTGATTGCGCGATCGAAAGGACTCACTGGATTAATAATGGTGAACACAGTTGTGGTTATCTGATTCAATTGAAATCTTAGTGTTTTAAATAAACGAATTTGGGTAATCTATTGAATAAAGGAGTCTTCGGAAATGGTGGCAATTATTTCATCGGCAATTTACCAGATCGGTTTGTTATTTTGAGGGGAAGGAACAGAGGGCTTATGGGAGAAAATAAGTTCTAAGCAGGATTGCAATGGAATTTCGGGAGCCTGTTCGATTTCTTGGAGGAGTTGTTCTTTTAGAGTGATGCTTTTATTGTAGGGACATAATACCATTATGTCCTTTTCATTTTTCCTGAATAACTTTAGCTTGAGGACATAACAGTGTTATGTCCCTACGAGAATTTAATTGGAAATGCCTAATTTTTTAAGTACATTCATAACCTCTTGATAGTA
>JBEIFD010000345.1:0-4731 GCA_040382535.1 Merismopediaceae cyanobacterium | reverse complement strand
TGGAATGATATAATTTAACTGAGATCCTAATTTATTTAACAAAATTAGTCCTTTTTCAATAAACAACAAATAGACATTTATTTTATATGAAATCATTTTAAATTTGTTTTTAAAATATTCTTGCTCATTAATTTTATCGCTTCCAACTAATGCGTAAGGCGGATTACCAATTACAATATCAAATCCAATAAAATCACCTTTATCATTCAAAACTTCAGGAAACTCAAACCGCCATTCCAAAGCATTTTCATAAATTTTCCCACTTTCAATATCTTCAATCTCCGCCCTTAACTTATCAATCTCATTATTCAACTTGTTAATCTTCTTCTCCCGTGCTTTTTTCTCCTTAGCCGACTCCTCAAATAACAAAACCTGATTTTCCAATTGATAAAGCTCACCCTCCAAATTTCTTAACTTAGTTTTATTCGGATCAATCCCCTGCAACGTCATCGTAAAACTACCCTTAATATCATTAATTAAACGCTCCATTTCTCGCTTCTGTTCCTTACTCACCGCATTCCGATAAGTTTGCACCGCATTCCGATAACTCTCAATCGTTTGATTACCCTTCTTCAACGCCTGACGTAAATCCGAATCCAACGCAAAACGACTAATCAACGAATTACCACACTTAATATTAATATCAATATTTGGCAACGTTTCCAGATTTCTATCTGCTCTGTAATAAGCATTTTTCAAAAGCTCAATCCATAACCGCAACCGACAAATAATTACCGAATTAGGATTAATATCTACCCCAAACAAACAACCCTCAATAATAGTTTGTTTCTCGTGAAAAAGAGCCTCTTGTACACGCTGTCTCTCAGAATTATTAGGAAAATATTCAAATAACTTACCCTCATCATCATAGACCAGCAACTTATCATTCCGAACCTCTACCCGATAATCTTTTAACGATTTATCCGATCTATCTAATAAAACTTTCAACTCACTCTTAATCGCAATTATCTCATTCAGAGCCGAAACCAGAAAATGTCCCGAACCCACCGCAGGATCACAAATTTTGAGACTATTAATAATTGTATTTGCCTCCCTTTTATCCGTAATCTTTTCGTATAATTGATCCAGATTTTCACAATTCCAACCCTTAACCTCATTAAACTTTTGTACCAGCGATCGCCGAATCGTCTCCCGACACATATACATCGTAATAAAACTCGGCGTATAAAAAGAACCATCTTTATAACCATTAATTTTTTCAAAAATCAACCCCAAAACCGACGCATTAATTAACTTCTCGCTATCCTCTTGATCATCTTTCGATTCATCACTACTAAAATCATAAGCCCTAAGAAATTCAAACAAATATTCCAAAGCATTTAAATCGCCCGATCGCCGTTTTTCCTTAGTATCCATCAGAACCGTCGCCCCAAAAATCGGCAAACTCTCATTACTTTCAAGATCACTAATCGTAATGTAATCATTCTCTGTTGTCGTTCGTTCAAATAGTGAACTATTCAAATAAGGAACATTAGCAAACTTCTCTTTCACAATCGCTGTACGATCCTTATGATCAAGAGCCAATACACTAAAAAACAGTGTCTTCAAATCGCTATAATTTTTAATTTTGTGTGAATTTAAAAAGGCAAAATCTTGATCTCCGCGATGATATTTAATTAACTGAGCTTCTAATAACTTGAGAAATAAAACTCGATTAATCCAAGTAAGTGCTAAATTCAGTGCCACATCAAACAACTGCTGAGTATCTTCACGGGAAATTTTCCCTACTTCCAGAATTTGCGAGATCGCATTCTCAATTAAAGAACCACTATTGCGATCGCCCTCCTTGGGCCGTCCGATCAACTTCTTGCCACCTTCCTTGGTTTCCGTCAAACCGATAATATAAAGTAACTCATTATAAAACGGCTTATTTAAAGAATTACTATCATTCGCAAAAGTCAATTTTAATAAATAATCAGGAGAAAATAATTTATATAAATCCTCTAACTTTTGATCCCCTTTTTTATCAGTAGTTTTCAACAAAACTTCATAATCTCGAAGATCAAAATGGGTAAATTTTATTTCATCCAAAACAGATGCGATCGCAGGTTTCGCAATGTTCTGATAGAAAAAATCTGTTTTATCCCCACTCAATTGCCCCTTTTCAAAATTCGTAAATGTCTGAATTAACTCACGATTTTGGGCAAATAATTTTTCAAAAATCCTAGCATCAAAAATAAACCACTCATAAAAATTAGTAACAATTAAATATTTTATCTCAAAATTGTTATGAATAATTCTTTCTTGTAAAAAATATAAAACTAACTGCTGAAAAGCTTTTTTATTCAGATCATTTACCCTCGGCATTTCGGCACTGTTCGCGCTTGGTTTCTTCGTCTCTAAAATCACACCGACCGAACTTTTTGCATCCTTTCCATTATGAATAACCAGATCATAACGCCCTTTCGTATTGATAAAATAATTTTGGCTGTAATAGGTATTTTTCAGGAAATCAGAAACTAGATTTTTATGAAACTCCTCTGATTCAGACTCATTAATTTGACCGATCAGCTTGCTCAGATTAACTTTAAAATTCTCAAAATGCTCTGAATTAGGCTTATTTTTAGCAAAAGCCTTATTTTTTAACGCCTCTTTGGGATCTAGCCGATTATTTTCCATACAAACTGACCATCTTTAAAAATTGTCCATAGAATTAATAATAATCGATCGCCCTAAACTTTACACCGAAACATCAAAAGCCTTACCCACCGATCCAGACAAGGGGAGCAAGTCACTGTTAAAATTGGGAAAAGACGCTGAAAACATCCCTCGCGATCGCCAAAAATCTCAGAATCACTATGACAACCGCAAACCTCTTTCCCCACGCCCCTGACATCACTGCCAATGACTATTGCGTTGTCGGACTATCCACCTGTTTTCTCAAAGAAGACAGTGAATTTCATCAAGTCGAAATCCTCGAACCCATCCCCTCCGCGGCCCTAGAAGCCATCCTCAAAGGCGTTCCCACCTCCTTTCAATGGGCAAAAGCGATCGCGATCGGCGAGATTATTGTCGATGGTCAACCCCAAAAAACAGAACATTTTCCCGTAGAAGCCCAATTTTGCGATGAATTTGTCGAAAGAGTTGTAGCCACTCTGCGCACCTATAAAAGTCGTCCCCAAGCCCAGACCCATATTCCCCTCGGAACCGTGCGCCAAGACTTTAACTATTCTCTTGATCGCAAACGGGTACTCAACGCCAGCAAAGTCGTCCGCACCGAAGATAATGTTAAACAACATTCCCACACTCACCAAGTTCTCTAGAAAATTGAGCTAATTATGTTAAAACTTTATGGAGCCGCCCAGAGCCGAGCCTCTATCGTGCAATGGTATCTCGAAGAAATCGAAGTTCCCTATGAATTTGTCCTGCTGGATCTCAAAAATGGCGAACATCGTCAACCCGACTATCTCAGCATTAATCCGATGGGCAAAGTTCCCGCGATCGTTGATGGAGATCTGAAGCTTTGGGAATCGGGCGCGATTATTCTCTATTTATCAGAAAAATATGGTCAAGCTCCCACTGATTTAGCTGAAAAAAGCGTGATTACTCAATGGGTGATTTTTGGCAACTCGACCCTCGCTAACGGGTTATTTTTAGAAGCGCAACGGGAAAAGGAAATGCCCCGCTTACTCACTCCTTTAAATGCCATTTTAGAAAAAGAATCTTTCCTCGTTGGCGCTCGCTTTACGGTAGCAGATGTGGCGGTGGGTTCACTTTTGGCTTATGTGCCGATGATGCTCAAACTCAACTTTGATGAGTATCCTGCCGTTGCCGATTACGTTAAACGCTTAACCGCACGTCCCTCTTTTTTGAAAAGTATCGGGAAGCGATCGGTTTAGAAGACTGACCCATTAAAAATATCCGCAAAGATTAAACGAGATGGGCGATCGCCAAATCAAAGCTTTCCCCCTGTAACCTGTGAATCTCCCGCGCTAAACTAAAATAGCTTCCATTCCTAGCCGTAAGATGTACCAAATCTCGCCGCAACTCTCCCCCCGACAAGCTCTCCCGACCATGTACGACCTTCCTAGTGAAGAAATAGGAGACCCTGGTTTGCCCGACGAATTTCACATCCTTCAACCTGAGCTATTACGCGACACCTTTCGACCTCCTAACTATCCCGCAGAGGAGGTATTTACCGCCAGTGACCTCAATCTTTACTACGATTTGCGTCAATCCCAATGGTATAAGCGTCCAGACTGGTTTGCGGTATTGGGGCCGCTCCGTCGCTATGATCAGCAAAATTTACGTCTGAGTTACGTCGTCTGGCAAGAGGGCGTTAATCCCTTGATCGCCATTGAATTACTCTCTCCTGGCACAGAAAAAGAGGATTTAGGGCAAACCCTACGGGAAATCAATCAACCGCCCAATAAATGGACAGTCTATGAACAGATTTTACGGATTCCCTACTATTTCGTCTTTGATCGCTATACGGACACTTTCCACGCTTTCGGTCTAATGATGAATCGTTATCAACCTTTAACCCCAGAAGGTCAGGGCATTTGGATAGAAGAAATCCAACTGGGTTTAGGTCTTTGGCAAGGTTCTTTCCAAAACAGAGAGCGTTTATGGTTACGCTGGTACGACCAAGAAGGCAATTGGCTTTTGACTCCTGCTGAATTGGAGAAACAACGGGCTGAACAGGAAGAACAACGGGCTGAACAGGAAGAACAACGGGCTGAACAGGAGAAACAACGGGCTGAACAGGAG
>JBEIFD010000344.1:0-4732 GCA_040382535.1 Merismopediaceae cyanobacterium | reverse complement strand
GCGAATACTCGACGGAAGGCTCTTCAAAAAACTGTTACTAATGAAATCAAGAAAAAATTGGCAACCCTCGATTTATCGACTACCAGTGTTATTGTCTTAGTAGATGATCAATGGCCCAATGGAATTTTAGGTTTAGTGGCGGGACAAATTGCTCAGGAATATGGTCGTCCGACGGTTTTATTAACCACTCGTCATCATGATCAAGAAAGCCATCCTTTAGCGAGGGGATCGGCGCGATCGCTGAATAATATTGACCTCTATCAATTAATGAAATCTCAAGAACATTTATTAGAAAGTTTTGGCGGTCATCCCTTTGCAGCAGGATTGAGTTTACGAGTAGAAAACATTCCTGTTTTTCAAGAAGCCATTAATCAACAATTTTGGCAATATAGTCCAGATAAATCCTCTTTAGAAGCTCAAGTTAAAATTGATTTGATCGTTAAAGTTTCTGAATTAGGAAAATCTCTTTTTCAGGAAATGAAATTACTAGAACCCTGTGGTATCGGCAATCCGACTCCTAAATTATTAATTAAAAATTGTTATTTTAAAAATCCCTGGCACAATAAACCCACAGATTTTAGAGGTAAAAAAATTGAATATATTAAAACAACCTTTGAACTAATGGATGAAAGCGTCATTACTGGATTTCCAGGGGTTTGGTGGGGACACTATAAAGATGAAGTTCCCGTCGATCAAGCCTGTGACGTAGTAGTAGAATTAGATTACAATCCGCCCTATCAGTCTCGTCAGGAGCGTTATGAAGTTCGCTTAATTGATTTTAAAATTAGTAATAATGCTTTAATTAAAAGTAACTTAAACCCCTCAATTCAGTTAATCGATTGGCGAAATCAAGATATTAACCAAACTCAAAATACTCTAGAAGAAAACTATCAAGCCTTAGAACAATGTCCCACTGATTGGCAAGAGTTACAAACCGCCTATCACCAAGCAACTCAAGATCAAGAAAAATTAGCCCTCGCCTATTCTGCCTTTCCAGAAACAGGGATTGAAACTTTAAAAAAACTGCTCGGTATCGCCAAATACCTCAGTCGGACTCAGTTAATTATTCCAGTAGAACAATTAAAAAATCAGCTTGAACTGAGTGATCAGTCCCTAAAATTAGGATTACAGATTTTATCGAAAACAGGGTTTGAAATTATTGATTATGAAGAGAATATGGGATTTAATTTTATTAATCAAATAAAGCCTATCGATAATATAAAAATACAGCTTTTTTGTGATGTTCTTGAAGAAGAAAAATTTCAACGTCAATACTTTTGTAAGGTTCCCCTAACGACGCTTAAAAATATGTTACAGTAAATTATCTTTCGTTTTTTGAAACAATCTTGAGTGTCAACCCACGATGAACGTAAACTAAATGACAACGGATTTTTAAAATCTGATACTCCCCCAATTTGTTTCAGAGCGAACAGATTCCCCCAGAAATTCCGTAAATCTATCCTTCCTTTTCGTCAATATTTTGTGTAAAATACGATCGCGTTTAAAAAGAGTTACCTATGGTTCAGAGTAGCAGCCCATCAGAAATACAGGAACATTACGAAGCTGGCGATCGCAACTTCCAAAATTGCCAATTGCGGCGTGCAGACTTACACGGATTAGACCTCAGCAATGCCGATTTTAGTGGGGCTGATCTGAGCTATGCCAATCTGCGGGATGCCAATTTGAGCGGTGCAAATCTGCAAGGAACCTATTTGAATGAGGCGGATTTATCGGGGGCGAATCTGCAAAAAGCAAATTTGAAAGGGGCTTCTCTGATTAAAACCTATTTAATTAAGGCTAATTTAGAGGATGCCATTCTTGATGAAGTCTATTTTACGGGAGCGTACCTAACGAAGACTAATCTCAAGGCAACATCTCTCAAAGGAGCCTATTTGAACGGGGCAAATCTGACGGGAGTGGATTTAACCAATGCGAAATATGATAAAAAAAGTCGTTTTGATGTGGCATTTAATCCCGAAAAAAATGGCATGAAAAAAGTCGGTGATGTCGTCGTCACCATGCCAAGTACGACCATTAAAACATCTCAAATTGTCGAAAATAGTCCACCGATTCAACCCGAAATCAAGCTCGAAAATTTATCGATTACCGTCGAAGAGTTACTGATGACCTTTAATCATTTAACCGATCTAGGGAATCACTACTTAGGTAATACCATGTGTAGCCGTTATTTTCAATCTTCTCGTCCTGATCTGGAATGGTTTGAACAGTTTGAAATTAATCGTTCCTCAGCCAAAGTAAGCTTTAAGGGATCTATTAAGGAAAAATTGACCCCTGCTCAAATTGAATTATCTCAACAGTGGGCTAAGAAATACGTGAAATCTTGTTCAATGATTTTTCGCGATCTTCCTAAAATGATTGAAGCGGATCAGTTAGTTTTTTCTGTAATTTCCTAGTAATGATTGAAAGTATCATTTTATTGTGATTATTCAGTTCATTTTGATCGTTCTTTATAAGTCATTCAAGAAATATGGATACTGTTCAAAATTTATCCCCCTCACCCACTCTCCCGACCGAATCTGCCGTTGTTGAAACTTGGAATATTAATAAAATTTACCGAACGGGTTTTTGGCTCAATCAAAAAGTACAATCCCTCACGAATTTTTCTCTTTCTGTACGACAAGGCGAAACCTTTGGTCTATTAGGCCCCAATGGAGCAGGAAAAACCACGCTTTTAAAAATTCTTTTGGGCGTTATTCGTCCTACCTCTGGCCGAGCCGTGTTATTAGGAAGACCCATCGGCGATCGCGCTACCAAACAAAAAGTCGGTTATTTACCCGAAAATCCCTATTTTTACGATTTTTTAACGGCTTGGGAATTTTTAGAATTTGTCGGTGGATTGTTTCAGATTCCTGCATCAAAACAAAAACAACGGATTCCTCAGTTACTTGATCTCGTCGGATTAGCCCAAAAAACCGCTAAGAAAAAACAATTACGTCAATATTCCAAGGGGATGATGCAACGGGTTGGCATGGCCCAGGCTTTAATTAATGATCCCGAATTAGTCTTTTTCGATGAACCCATGTCAGGTTTAGATCCCCTCGGACGCTATCAAGTTAGGGAAATTATTTTATCTTTAAAAGAGCAAGGAAAAACCATTTTTTTCAATTCCCATGTGTTAACGGATGTCGAACAAATCTGCGATCGCATTGCCATTTTAGCGAGGGGAGAATTAATTTGTGTGGGGTCTTTGGAAGAAATTTTAGGCAGTGCTAATGTCTATCAAGTGGTGGTTAAAGGTGGCACAGAAAGCCAATTAGAAGAATGGATAACGGGCTTAAAATTAGAAGATAATCTCTGGCATGGTCAACTCAAAGGCGATCCCCAAGCCTTTATTGATCATTTACCCGCCTTGGATATTCAATTAATTAATCTGAATTTAGCACGGGCTTCTTTAGAGGAGTATTTTATCCGTCAACTCAAAGAAAGGGGCATTACTGCGAGTCAATAATTTACAGCACTTTGCGGTTAACTTCTGTACGGTGTAGGGGCATAATATATTATGTCTTCCCTCATCACAACGTAATTTGCTGTATAAGCTGTTAATTATCTAAAACACATACAGGCAAGGGGCTTAAGCCCCTTGTTAAAAGACTTTCAGCAAAATCATTATGCAATCTAAATTCGTAACAGCTTAGGTCTCATGATTAAATTTTATCAGAAAAATAAGCCCTATTTAGATAGTTTAATCTCGCTTTATCAGACCCACCAAAAATCTCTAATTATTCTCTATGGGACTTGGGAAATTTATCTTTTATTTTTATTTATCCGAGTTATAAAGTTTAATGCTGATGGGCTATCAGCGAGCCATGTTAATGTCTGGAGTGATTGGCCGTTACATATTAGCATGGTCAATATTTTTGCCTACAAAAATCCCCAGGATTGGTTTGCTTATCATCCTATTTATGCTGATGGTAAATTCACCTATGGTTTTTTGACAAATTTTATCTCTGGAATGTTAATTAGAGCAGGTTTTTCATTGTATTTTGCTTTAATTATTCCTTCCCTATTTTATGTTGTTTTCTTCTTATTGGGAATCTATACGCTTTTTAATTTAGTCCTAAAATCTCAGATTCAAGCGTTAATTGCAATTTCTTTATTTTTCCTTTCTTCGGGATTAGGATTTATAGATTTTATTCTACACATTATTCAAGACCATTCTTTAAAAAATATTTTAAATTTATCATTTTTTGAAAAAAACCTAGACTATACCCGACAAGAGCAGTATCAATGGTATTCAGGGAATGTTATTGTCGGAATGTTATTACCCCAGCGAGCTTTTTTATTGGGAATTACCTCGGCGATCTGGGCATTAGTCGGCATTCTTTATGTTCTTTTAAATGATCCCAAAAATCAGCAAAAATATTCATCAATTCTCCTCATTTCATCTTTATTGTCAGGAATATTAGCAATTACTCATATGCACAGTTTGATTACTTTATTTTTTATTCTGATACCTGTTTTTATTGTTTCCTATCAACAGTGGAAAAAGGTATTATTCTATTACATTATTCCGACAACAATTCTTGCTATTACTCTCTATTTAATTTTCATTGCGGGAGGAATTGAAAGTTCCAATTTTATGAGTTGGACTCCAGGTTGGACATCCCAGGGCGGCTTATGGGGTTGGCTTATCATGTGGCTGAAATTCTGGGGTTTGATGCTTCCCGTTGCCGTCTTTGGATTTAGTCGTTTATCTTCGCGATCACCTGGG
>JBEIFD010000343.1:0-4752 GCA_040382535.1 Merismopediaceae cyanobacterium | reverse complement strand
TTGTGAAAATTGTCTCAGGGGGAATTACATCTGATAACGTTCAAAGTTTGACGGAAGAAGGATCTACTAAAAAGATCTTCATCAATCAACTGGAGATATTCATTCGCAGATTGTCTGCCGACTGGCAATCAGACAGAGCTATTCAGCCAGGAGATACTGAAAATGCCAAGTACATAATACAGCAAGCATCAAACGATTTGATTAATTTCATTTCACGTATTCCGCAAGAATTTTCCGAAGATCTTGGCAAATCATTGACAGTTTTTGTCAGTCGTATGAAAGATTTAAGACAGCATAAATTTTATCTTGATGGTGGTGCTTCTTATCGGGAATTTTGGAGAAAAGGCGATGAAATTCTTGAGAGTTTAGAGAAATTTATTTTAAGTCTAGAAATTGAATGATAAATCGCCAAAGTTAAGTGCGATCGCCGATATCGTAGATTGAGGGCGAAACGTTGAACGAAACCAAGAATCAAAAAAGAAACTTGGAAGTGGAAAACACCGTTCGGCAAGTTGAAAACTCAGAAACTTGCATAACTCTCGTAAACTTGTGGGTTAAATTCCCACCCCTTTGGCAGTCAAAGGTGAAACGGCAAACAGCCAACCGTCACACAAAGTCCAGTGTAAGACGCTGAAAGCAAGCAGGAAAATACGCTAACCCCCCGAATAGTCTAAAGGAAAAGCGTAACCGAAAGTTCATCAAGGCAAGACCCGATGGAAGCATCGTAAACGAGAAATAGAGCAAAGGCTAAGGAAAACTCTATCATATTTCCCCAAGAAATATGGCTCCCCCGAAACACAGGAGTTCGCTCATCCTGTCCACCGAGAAAGATTGAATAAATCAAGTATCAAGGCTGCTTCAAAGTGGGAGTCGGTGTAAAGGGACTAAGCCTAAAATGAACGAGAAAAGTAACGAGGGAACGTTGAAAATCTCTGCGGTCACTACGCACTAGAAATACAGTCTAACGTAGAAGGTCAAGGACAAAACCGAAAGAAAGCAAGAGAGGAAAGAAGAGGAAAGGTAGGGCTTGAGAAACCCGACTATCCAAAACTGAAAAAGTCAGAGATAGAAAAGTAAGAAGTAAAACACTATGAACGTACAATCCTACGATTGGAACGTGGTGTGGAAGAAACTACCTTGGAAGAAATTCCAAAAGAATCTATACCGCCTTCAAAGCCGTATCTATCGAAATGTCAAATTAGGTAAGCTGAACAGAGCCAAAAAACTGCAAAGGTTTCTAATCCGCAGTAAATCGGCAATATTTCTGGCTGTACGGCAAGTAACCCAATTAAATAAGGGAAAACGAACTGCAGGAATAGATGGGCAAAAATCACTCAATCCGCAAGAAAGAGTAAAACTAGCTGACGCTCTCCACCAAAAAGGACTGAAATGGGAACACAAAGGATTAAGGAAAATAAACATTCCCAAACCAGATGGAACCCAAAGAAGCCTACATATCCCTACCCTTGGGGATAGAGCGTACCAATGCCTGTTAAAATATGCCCTTGAACCCGCTCACGAAGCCACATTCTTAGCTCAAAGTCATGGTTTTCGTCTAGGAAGAAGTGTCCACGAAGCCCTACAAAACATCGCAGGATGTATAGTCAGTGGTAAAACAGACACATGGATATTAGACGGAGACATAGAAAAATGCTTTGACCGCATCAATCATCAGTATCTTCTCAATAACCTCATCTGCGATAAAACAGTTTATAGAGCAATAAAACAGGTACTAAAGGCAGGCGTAGAACCTGAGTTTACGTCAACCCAAACAGGAACCCCACAGGGAGGAGTCATTAGTCCTCTCCTTGCTAATATTGCTCTACACGGAATTGAAGGTAAACGCCTTTATCGATATAAAAATGACAGGAAACAAATCTGTCGAGCCTCGATAATTCGCTATGCTGACGACTTCGTAGTTATCTGTAAAGACTTAACCAAAATGGTAGAAATCAAAGCAGAAATAGAGACAAAACTGGCAGAACGAGGACTCAGACTTAATGAGAGAAAAACTCGATTGATAAAAGCCTCTGAGGGATTTGATTTCTTAGGACATCATTGTCAACTTTATCCTGACAAAGTGTTTCGTATGAAACCTTCAAAAGAAAGCATCACGCGACTTTTGAGAAAAGTCAAGCATATTGTTAGAAAATCCCGCCATCTAAGCTGGGAAACTCTGATAAGTAAGCTCAATCCCCTTTTAAGAGGCTGGTGGAATTTCTATAAGTTCTGTGGTAATCGCTCTTTGAGTGACTCGCGAGTGAGAAAAACCCTTCTCCATATTATTCGTAAATGGTTTTTAAGAAAACGGGGCAAAACAGTTAAGGATTTTGTCAAGTTCTACAAAACTGAGGGACAAAAATTGGTATCTACTGGTAATTGTCCTACAGGAAAATGGATTAAGGTTCAGGGAGAAAAATCTTATTTTGATGGTGATTTGAATTATTGGACGAAAAGAGAGAAACCTTTCTATAACTCAATTTATTCAAAGAAACTGACTCAGCAAAAGTTCCAGTGTTGTCATTGTGGACTTAACCTAATCTCTGAAGTAGAATCTTTAGAACTACATCATGTTGATGGAAACCACAATAATTGGAAGTTATCAAATTTACAGATACTTCACCGCAGTTGTCATCAACAACAGACCATACACCAAGAGAGAATTAAACAGGGCAAAAGGGAAACCCACACTAAGTTGAGAAAACAAGGTTGCGGTCAAACTCATATAGAACCTGAATGCTCTAAATTGGATTTTCTATGGTGACATTCCAAACGGAGACTACAGTAGGAGCCGTGTGATGGAGAAATCTGTCTCGCACGGATTCTGTGGAACGCTGGAGTGAGGTGACTTACTCCTTCGATTCCGATGTTAATGAAACGCAACGCATCTTTTTTCTTGAATGAAAGATTTTTTTTCTAGTACATTCTAATCAATGCGATCGCAGCCTCGCTCGACAGATTACCCGATAAAATAGAAAAAAGAAGCGGCCAACTTCCCTCTTCCATCAAACAAAGACTCAAGGAATGATACATTATGGCAACCGTTACCGATACCGACCTTAAGGAATTAAAAGATTTGATAACTGATCTGAAAGTTAATCAGGTCAGAATGGAAGAAAGATTATCGGGACAAATGGCTACTCTTGACGAAAAAGTGTCAGGGATTGATAAACGCCTGGATATTATCGAAAGTCGAGTTAATGGGTTAACAGGCTGGTTAATCGGTGTTTTATTTGCTTTGGTTGGGGGTCTATTAGGTATTCTAGGCAAAATTACTTTTTTCCCTAATCTCTAAAATTGCGATCGCGATCACATCCTCGCTCGACAGATTACCCTATAAAATAGAAAAAAGAAGCGGCTGACTTTTCTTTTTAATCAAAGATAAAAGGAATGACACATCATGGCAACCACGATTGAAACTGATCTTAAGGAAGTCTTAGGGGAATTTAAACAAGAATTTTTCAAACTTAACCAACGCCTAGATAGGATAGAGGGTGACTTAACTTCCCTCAAAGTCTCCCAAGCTGAGATTAAGGGAGAACTATCCACTCTCAAGGTGGAATTAAACTTAGTCAAAGAAGACGTAAAAGATCTTAAAATTTCCCAACGCTCTCAGATATGGGCATTGATTATCACAGTCATCGGAGCCACTATTGCCGCCGTTGTAAAATTTGTTTTTTTCCCTAATCCCTAAAACTGCGATCGCGAGATTCCCGTTACGCGATTGTAACCCCCGATAGATTACCCTATAAAATAGAAAAGCGGCCAACTTTTCCCTTCTATCAGATAAAAACTAAAGGAATCATACATCATGGCAACCGTTACCGATACCGACTTACAGGAATTAAAAGATTTAATTACATCTGGGTTTAACAGAATCGACATAAATCAGGCGAGACTTGAAGAAAAATTTGTCGCTATGGATAAAAGGTTAGAACTCATTGAAAGCCGTGTAAATAGCTTTGAGAATCGCGTAAATAGCTTTACAGGTTGGTTTATCGGTAGTCTTATCGCTTTAGTCGGTGTTTTACTCGCTATTCTGGGCAAAATCGCCTTTTTCCCTAATCCTTAAAACTGCGATCGCCGAAGTCTTATTTTTGCTTAAATGAAAGTTTTTTTTGAAGATATTCTCATCAGTGCGATCGCGTCTAACCCTGATAGATTACCCTGAAAATAGAAAAGGGAAAGTTCACAGCTTCCCCTAATCCATCAAACAAAAATCTACAGGAATGATATCTCATGGCAACCATGATTGAAACCGACTTGAAAGAAGTATTAGATCGAATTGATAGACGGTTAGGAGCCATTGAAAGCGATATGACCACACTTAAAGTCTCCCAGGCACAGATAGAAGGGGAACTATCTACGGTCAAAAATGAATTAGCTTTTGTTAGAGAAGATGTCAAAGACTTGAAAAATTCCCAACGCTCTCAGATATGGGCATTAATTATCACAGTCATCGGAGCCACTATTGCCGCCGTTGTAAAATTTGGTTTTTTCCCTAATCCTTAAAACTGTGATCACCTGATTTTTTAAATGAAACTTTTTTAAAAGCAGATTCCTATCAGTGCGATCGCGTTTTTTCCACTGAACCCCGATCAACTATACTGAATTTTGATCTTTAGATTACTCAAAACACCATGCACAAAATTCCCGTTACCGTCGTTACTGGTTTCCTGGGGGCGGGCAAAACCACCCTCGTTCGTAATCTCTTGCAAAATAATCAAGGAAGACGCATTGCCGTGATTGTCA